>JANTFJ010000113.1 GCA_024763495.1 Desulfobulbaceae bacterium
ATTATCGTCCTTATTATTTTCTGGGGTTTAATAATTTTTATTTTGAGAGGAAACCAGGGATAGCCGCTCAATATCTGCGTAAAGCCGCGTTAATACCAGGGGTGCCGGATTATCTGAAAGGACTTGCCGGTCGTTTCAGTGTGTATGGCAACCAGACTGTGCTGGGAATTTCTTTTTTGGCTGACTTGATAGAAAATACCAGTGATAACCAGGTAAAACAGTATCTGGGAAAGAGGTTGAAGGTTCTAAAAATTATTTATTTTCTGGAACAGAAAGTTAAAGAGTATTTAACAAAATATAAAATTATGCCGACGAAAATAGACGACCTGGTTCAGGCCGGAATTATTGACAGGGTTCCGGAAGATCCATATGGCGGCAATTTTTTTATCATGAAAAACGGCAAAGTTTATACTTCCAGCAATCTGGTGGAAAAAACGAACGATAAGAACAAATCCAACATGAGCAGATAGCCTAAAGGCGGACAGAGGATGGGCCTGAATTACTGCAAAAGATGAAAGAAAAGTATAAAAATACTCTTATTATCCCGGCGGCAATTGTCGCCTTATTTTCTTTAGGGATCTATTATTCTGTTTTAAATGCCAATTTTGTCAACCTGGATGACATTGAAGTTGTTTCCAACCTGTTTGATTCTCATGATTCAATTAATTTATCCCTTTTTTTTCGTGATAATGTCGGTCGGTACTACCGTCCTCTTGTCATAAGCAGTCTAATTATTGATTTTAATATATGGCAATTGGAGCCAAGCGGATATCATCTGACAAACTATCTCCTTCATGCCATAAACGCACTCCTTTTCTGGTTGACCCTGAGCCGCTTGCAGGGCATCTTTAATTTTAAGAATCAAGCTGTAACAGCAGGATGCGCCCTGCTTTTTGCTCTTCATCCCCTTACCTGTGAATCTGTAGCCTGGATTTCAGGACGAACGGATATTATTGCCTCTTTTTTCTGTCTGGCCGGTTTTTGTTATTATATCTACGATTATCGCTGCCAATCATTTGTAGTCCCTCTCTGTCTGCTTTTAGGTCTGTGGGCCAAGGAAAATGCCTTAGTCCTGATCCCTGTCCTGCTGATTACCGATTTCGCCCTGATAAAATATAAAACTGCAGATTCGCGCCAGGCCGCATATTCCGTATTCAAATGGATTGTAATTTTTACAATACCTCTGCTGATCTATTTCTATATGCGAATGGGGGGGCTGAGTCAGCTGGATCACGGCATTAAAATGTCCCTGGCCGATAAGAGCGAGAATGTTGTCAATCCGGAAGTTAATAACCATCTGCATACAGTGAACTATTTAATTAATATGGCAACTGCCTGCGGTTTTTATCTGAAAAAACTTTTTATCCCTTTTCCCTTGAATTTTGCTATCGTCAAGATTGCGCTTATTCCGTATTTTATTTTATTCATATTCCTGTCCTTGTTGAGTCTCGTGCTGTTTTTTTTAAAAAAACCATGGGTTCTGTTCTGGCTCGGACTATTGATAATAAGCTTCAGTCCCGCCCTGCTGGTAGCCACCAGCAAAATGGCCTGGATGCCCTTTGCCGAGCGATACCTGTACCTGTCATGTCTGGTCTGGGCTACAGCTATTTTTTTTACGGCAAATTCCTGGATAAGCAGAAAACAGCATGAACGGACTGTTTTTATTTTAATGGCAATCATTATCTGTGTCTGGAGTGTAAGTACTTTTAATCGCATTTCAGTCTGGCAGGATGACAAATCATTATGGACTGCCACCAGGCATGATTCCCCTGATTCCGCCAAAGTCATGTTTAAATACGCCTCAGTGCTTTCCAGCCGGGGACAGGGAAAAGAAGCCCAGGAACTGCTTGAAAAAGCAGCGAAAAAAATAAATGACAGGGCCTGGAAATCTTATATTCTTCTGGCCTTGGCGGATAAAGCAGCTCAAGACAAGGAAACGGATAAGGCTGGTGGTTTAATAAAACAGGCTTTCGCCGCTCAGCATAATATTTATACTTACGAGGCAATGGCTAACTATTTGCTGAATGCCGGGTCTGATTATGAAAAGGAGAGAAAAGAAAAGACAAAAGAGGCGGTTGAATATTTCCGCATTCTCTATAGTATTAAGCAGGATCCGTTTTATCTTTACCAAATAGTAAAGATATATAGAAATAACGATCCCCATTTGCTAAAATTAATTTGTCAGGAAATTATCAACAACCATCCAAAGTCAAAATATGCGGTATTCTCCCGGAAAATATTAAACAAATATAGTCCTCATGGCGCTTCAAATCCGATTTACCAGCCCTTCATCAAAAAATATCTTTGAACCACTTCTATGCGCTTTGCGAATATGACATGGCTGCAACTCCTCCGGCCACATCAATGGCTCAAAAATCTCATGCTGTTGTTCCCTCCTTTTCTTGGAGGAGAGTTTTTTCATGTAGATGCAAAAGTACTGATCTTATCTCTGTCAAGCTTTTGCCTTGCCTCCAGTTCCGTTTACATCATTAATGACATCCTTGACATAAAGCAGGATATTCATCATCCCGTAAAAAGCAGACGACCTATCCCCTCCGGCAAGATCAAGGTTTTTACCGCATTTTTTCTCGCCTGTGTACTGCTTATTTTATCTGCAGGCGCAGCAGCGGCTTTATCCAAACGGTTTCTTGTTATACTGATCGCATACATCATCATTTCCAATGCCTATTCACTATTCTTGAAATCCGTCGCTCTGATAGAAATATTCTGTATTGTTATCGGCTTCCTGCTTCGTCTCCAGGCTGGAGGTTTTGCTTTCAATGTACCCATTTCTGAATGGCTGTTTCTGTCTGTCTTCCTGCTAGCCCTGTTTCTTGTTACCGGAAAGCGTTTGAGTGAACTTAAACATGCCGAAGGAGAATCGCCGGATCTTATCAGACCGGTACTGATTAAATATCCGGACGGTTTTTTTCAGGGCGCTATGTACATTGCAGGCTCAGCCGTACTGGTTACTTATGCAATATATGTTATTGACCATAAGAGTAATATATTACTCATTCCTTTATGCTGTTTCGGCCTGCTGCAATATTGCCTGCGTGTTCTTGCCGGACGTGGCGGAGATCCGACAAGGGCCTTAATCAGAGAACCTTTACTTTTGGTTGTAGGAATTACATGGGTAATTATGACAGGAATGGATATATATTTACAGGCTCGTTTTTAATCGCACGCCCGAAAGCTGATGAGAACACTTTTCCTGAAAAATATTGATAAATTTATTGGTAACTTTCTCATCCGATGCTTTCCCGGGCCCTCAGGCAGGAAAATTCCTCGTTCTCCCGACAAATTTTTATTTATCCGTCCCGGTGGTATCGGCGACGCTGTTCTATTGATTCCTGCTCTGCGTGCCGTAGCTTCCACATTTACTAACAGCCGCATTGATATCCTGGCGGAGACCAGAAATAGTGAAATTTTTAATCTATGTGACTGCATAGCGCATATTTACAACTATGACCATCCTGCGGAATTTGCTGCCTGCATCAAGGAGAAATATGATGTGATAATCGATACCGAACAATGGCACAGGCTGTCGGCAATTGTAACTAGGATTGTCCACAGCAAAAGCAAAATCGGTTTTTCCACCAACAACAGGGCAAGGGCATTCTCTTATTATGTAGATTACAGCCATGCTGATTATGAAGCGCTCAGTTTTTTTAATCTACTTGCACCTCTTGGTATCAGTACTCCCCGGGAAATTAACGTTCCGTTTCTTGACTTACCTGCAAAGGCAGTTTCCAGAGCAAAAAATCTACTTGGCTTACTTTATGAACAGGACTTTATTGTTATTTTTCCAGGTGCAAGCATCAGGGAACGGCGCTGGAGCGTTGAGAATTTTGCCGACCTTGCAGAATGTCTGAACAAACAGGAAAAAATATCAATTGTAGTTGTAGGTGGAAAGGAAGATAGATATACAGGTGAACAAATTCTTCAAAATATTAAGGGATTAAACCTTGCAGGCAGAACAAATTTAGCGGAAACGGCTGCAATCATTGACCAAACCAGTGTGCTGATTAGCGGAGACTCCGGAGTGTTGCATATTGCAGTTGGCCTGAATGTGCCTACTGTTTCACTTTTTGGGCCCGGAATAGCCGACAAATGGGCTCCCAAAGGTAATCATCATATTGTAATAAATAGACGGTTGCATTGCTCTCCCTGCACCAGGTTTGGCAATACTCGTCCATGCAGCAAAAATGCCCCCTGCATTCAAGAAATTACAATGCAAAAAGTATTTGCCGCAGTTAAATCACTGCTGGGGCATAATTGATCATATCTTAATATTGGCATAAATCATATATATATGGCACAATTAAGTACGCCGTCCCAAAAGTCCTGACATGTTTATTGACGATTCTTTTTCAGTGTAGGGAGCGTCACCTCGCGTACCAAAGTTAATGGTGTGCGAGGCGCACCCTACATAGGACAACTCGTTGAATTTAAGTTAATTGATCAAAAACGAAGTAACTACTCACGGGGTAAGTGCCGGAACGTCGCAAACCCTCTATTTGTCTCATGCAAGCTTCAATCGTTATTCCCACATATAAAAGAACAAATATGCTTGGCAAATGTCTGGGTGGACTGAAATTACAAAATTGTTCCCTTGATTTTGAAGTTATTGTGGTTGACGATGGCTCACCAAATCAGGCCGAGATCGCCTTTTTTATAAAAGAATGGTCAAAAAAAAATAATTTTCCAATAAGATTTATCCCCTGTAGTCACCAGGGCCCGGCAGCCACCAGAAATATCGGAGTTAAATATGCTTCCGGTGATATTGTTTGTTTTCTGGATGATGATTCCTTTGTTTCTGATACATGGCTCGAACATATTTTACATCAATTCAAAAAACAAAATAATGTAATTTATGATCTGGTTAGCGGTTGTATTCGTTCCTATGATCGGACCAAAGGCTTGTCTCTAAAATTGGAACAGGCTGTTTATCATGGACGGCACTGGGCCACATGTAATATTGCTTATCGTAAGGACGTTTTCAAAAAACTGGGCGGGTTTGACGAAACATTTCCAGAGGCATCATGGGAAGATAACGAATTAGGTCTGCGGGCTATATGGGCTGGTTTTCATTATGTTTATGCGAAAGAGGCTGTGGTGTATCACAACCATGAGTCAACCTTGAGAAAGTATAAACGGAAATGTCTGCTCAACGGTCGTGGGGCATTTGTTTTCTGTAATAAATATATTCGCAAAAAACCATTCTGGGCTCTAGTTACGCCAATATTAATGTCACGGCGTCTTATCTATGCCTTTTTACCTCCGGTATGGATAAGAAACTCAGCTTCCCCTATCTATTTAAGATTTCTCTGGTCTTATTATTCTTTGCAGGGATTTTTATCAATGTTTCGCAACTATTCAGGGAAGGACGAAAAATTTTCTTAACTACTTTTGTAAAAAATAACGGTACTTCATTCTTTGATTTTTAGCAGCTTTTCAGGAGTAAGGCATTAATGCATAGAACAAAACGCGTTAAAATTGTTACAGGCCTTAAATGTAATATTCGCTGTGTTTTTTGTTATTACCGGGATAATCTTAAAATGCCGAACCGGCAGTATGAAAAAATTGTCCGCGATTTACATTATGCCTGGAAACATGGGGTGAGGCAGGTGGATTTTTCCGGCGGTGAGCCGACTGTCCACCCTGATTTGCCCCGGCTTATTACAGAGGCAAAAAAAATTGGCATGGAAAGAGTATGTATCATTACCAACGGTCTAAAGCTTGCGGATAAAAAATATGCTGAAATTCTGCGAGATGCCGGTATCGATGAAACTCTTTTTTCCCTTCATGGCTCTAACCCGGATATCCATGAAAAAATTACCACAGTCAGAGGAAGTTTTAAGCGAATAATTGCGGCAATTGAAAATATGGCGGAACTAGGTGTTAAGGTACGGACAAACACTGTTGTCAATCGTTTAAATTATAATAATTTAAACAAAATTGCCCAGTTGATTATCCGGTTTAACCCGATTCAGGTTAACTTTATCACCCTTAATGACTGGTGTTATGCTAAACATCTGGTAGACAAATTAATGCTCTCTTATGAAGAGATGGCCCCTGTCCTGCAAGAGGCTTGTGATGTTCTTTCATCCAGTGTTCCCATCGTAAATGTGCGTTATATTCCTTTTTGCTTTATGCGTGAATACGAAAAATTTGTCTGCAACCATAAACAGATTATGTATGATCCTTTTGAATGGGTACCCAGGATAAGGGCCCGATTGGAAGAACAGAATAATATTTGGCGCTGGCTGGGCATTATGGCTTATGGTTATACTATGGGCGGAGCCTATAAAAAAACTTTTAAATTTTCATTTACGGAATTAATGGATGAAAGTGTAGTGGAAGCATTGCGGCACTGGTTTTATACCAAAAGTAAGGTATGTACAAAATGCCGTTTGAATTATATATGTGACGGCATTGAAAATTCCTACGCCAATGCCTATGGGACTAAAGAATTGCTGGCTCTTGTTGGCCCTGTAGAAGAAAATCCGCTCTGTTTCAGATCTTAAAAAACTTCAATAGATAATCAGCCTGTAGTCGTAAAGAAATGGTAAAGCAATAAAATTTCGCGGCTACTATGATAATTTGAAAACAAAATGCCCTGCCTGCAGAGAAATTTTGTTGTATTGCCCTGAACCATTTTACAGGGGAAAAAATAATCGTTAATAATAATGAAGCTAGTTTCTGCAGAGGAAGATATGAATAACTTCTTTGAATGACAGGATTTTTGTAAATATGTTTTTTTTGATTTTTTTTAAAATCCCCAGTTACATAATTGCGCAGGCTGTGAAAATAAGAAGAAAAATTTGCCCTGGTATGATGTTCAACAATTAGATCTTTGTCAAAAATGAATCTGTAACCTTTAGCCAGAAGTCTATAGCAAATATCTGGATCTTCACCACCAGGGCAATGAAACGCGATATCAAACATGCCTATTTCCTCAAGGCATGTTTTTTTAAAAGCGGCGTTGGCCGTTCGTAGATAAGGTATGACTTCATTGCCAAGTAATTTTGAAACATGCACTGGTTTAATCATTATTTTTCCAAGAACTGGAATATAGTTAAATTCATCAAGATATTTGACAAAATCTCCAACAAAACTGTTTTCATTGGTACAAAGACTGGTTAATGGACCTCCAATGCCGGCTGTTTTTTTATTGTCTGCTAAAGAAAATTGCTTACTGATTTGGGAAAGCCATTGTGGGGGAACAACACAGTCATCGTCTGTAAAGGCAATTATTTCACCTCTAGCCTCTTCAATACCCCGGTTCCGTGAGGCTGATACGCCGCAGTTCTCGTGGCTGATTATCTTTACTTGCAATAAGGTGTTTTTTTGGAAGTTTCGCAGAACTTCCTCCGTGTTATCGGTAGATCCGTCATTAACTATGATAATCTCAAAATTATCAGGATTATAATCTTGAGTTACCAGGGAAAAGAGACATTTTTGCAGCCAGGAAGCTCTGTTGTATGAGGCAATTACTACACTGATTTCGATTTTTTGCTGGGAAGGCATAACATTTTTAACAGGAACTGTAACTACTCATGGAGTAAGCGTCCTAACTTCGCTAACCCCTGTAATTGTAACTGGTTACAGGGTGCCGTAGATTTTCGTGATCAGGTCGGCGCAGCGTATTAGTCATACGT
>JANTFJ010000114.1 GCA_024763495.1 Desulfobulbaceae bacterium
GCTTACGTATGACTAATACGCTGCGCCGACCTGATCACGAGAATCTACGGCACCCTGTAACCAGTTACAATTACAGGGGGTAGCGAAGTTAGGACGCTTACCCCATGAGTAGTTACCTTTTCTCTTTTTTTCTTGGTCGAGGCGCAATGTTCAATAATACTGAAAAAAAATGTTCCCCTCCCCCTCTACCCTTGACCACTTCTTGATTTCCCATTAAGTTCATTTGTAACTATTCAGCCGCATTTTACGGTGTCAGAGTTTATGCCCTGGTTTTAAGGGTGATTACCTCTGGACACTTACAACACAGTGGCTTGGGGCAGTTTTTCAGACCTCGCTGAATAATTACGTTCAATCCGTATTTAAAATTAAACCCGGCTTGCCCGATAATTCCTACTTTTTAATAAAAAACATTATGACTACTGACAATACTCTGTCCGGCCAACTGGCCAAGGTTTATGAATTTAAGGAAGTTGAAGAAAAATGGTTTCAATACTGGCTGGATGAAAATAAGTTTGCCGCAACAATGGATGAAAACAAACCAAGTTTCTCTATTGTTATCCCCCCGCCCAATGTGACCGGGGTTCTCCATGTCGGTCATGCTCTTAACAATACCATGCAGGATGTGCTGGTACGTTACAAACGGATGCAGGGGTACAATACCCTCTGGGTGCCGGGAACGGATCATGCCGGCATTGCCACTCAAAATGTGGTGGAACGGCAGCTTGCCACCGAGGACAAGAGCCGCCATGACCTGGGCCGCGAACAATTTATCGAACGGGTCTGGCAATGGCGGCAGCAATCAGGCGGCCAGATCATCAACCAGTTGAAAAGGCTTGGCTGTTCCTGCGACTGGAACCGGGAAAGGTTCACCATGGACGAAGGCTTGTCCAGGGCGGTACGCAAGGTCTTTACCACTCTTTATGACGAGGGTTTGATCTACCGGGATAATTTTATCATTAACTGGTGTCCCCGCTGCCACACAGCTTTAGCCGATCTCGAGGTTGAACATGAGCCAACCGCCGGCAAACTCTATCAGATCCGCTATCCCTTTGCGGGTGGCGACGGCTACCTGGTTGTGGCCACCACCCGGCCGGAAACCATGCTGGGTGACACGGCAGTAGCAGTGCACCCTGATGATGAACGTTATAACTCCCTGGACGAAAAAGCGGTTATCCTCCCCCTGGTTAAACGAAAAATCCCCATTGTCTTTGATGAACACGTGGAACGGGAATTCGGCACCGGCGCTTTAAAGGTTACTCCGGCCCATGACTTAAACGACTTTGAAATCAGCAAACGACATGACCTGCCGGCCATCAACATTATGGACATGAACGGGGTAATGAATGATGAGGCTGGTGAATATGCCGGACTTGACCGCTTTGCCTGCCGCCAAAAAATTGTCGCCGATCTTAAAGAACTGGGCCTGCTGGAAGGCATTGAAGATTACCAGCATGGGGTGGGCCACTGCTACCGCTGCCAGACCGTGGTCGAGCCTTCCCTGTCCAGGCAGTGGTTTGTCTCGGTTAAAACCCTGGCAGACGAGGCTATTAAGGCAGTTGAAGACGGTCGGGTAAAAATTCATCCCCGCTCCTGGGAAAAGACCTATTTTGAATGGATGCGTAATATTCGCGACTGGTGTATTTCCCGGCAGATCTGGTGGGGCCACCGAATTCCGGCCTGGTACTGCGAGGACTGCGGCGAGATAATTGTCCGGGACAGCGAACCGCAATCATGCCCGAAATGCGGCAGCACAAACCTCAGGCGGGAAACCGATGTCCTTGACACCTGGTTCAGTTCGGCGCTCTGGCCATTTTCTACCCTGGGCTGGCCGGATGATACCCCGGAGCTTAAATTTTTCTATCCCACCTCAGTGCTTATCACCAGCTTTGACATCCTCTTTTTCTGGGTGGCGCGAATGATGATGATGGGTCTTCATTTCATGAAGGAAATCCCCTTTCATGACGTTTATCTCCATGCCCTGGTGCGGGATGCCCAGGGGCAGAAGATGAGTAAATCCAAGGGCAATGTCATGGACCCACTGCTGGTCATGGATAAATTCGGCACTGACGCCCTGCGTTTTACCATGACCGCGTTTGCGGCCCAGGGACGTGATATTCGTCTTTCTGAAGACCGGATTGAAGGATATCGCAATTTTATTAATAAAATATGGAACGCGGCCCGCTTCGGTCTCATGCATATCCAGGAAAGCCGTCCCCGGCCTGAGCTTGATTCCGCCGGCCTCGGCCTGGCCCACCAGTGGATTTTAAGCCGCCTGAACCAGACCGTTAAGGCGGTGCATAAATCCCTGGCCGACTATCGTTTTAATGACGCGGCCTCGGCCATGTATCAATTTGTCTGGCACGAGTTCTGTGACTGGTATCTGGAATGGATCAAGGCTGATCTCTATGGTGATGACGAGACAATAAAAAGCACGGCTCAGACCGTACTGTTCACTGTGCTTGAGGAGACCCTTAAGCTGCTCCATCCGGTTATTCCCTTTGTTACCGAGGAAATCTGGCATGCCCTGCCTGGTGAACGTCAGAGTATCATGACTGAACCATATCCCGAAGTTGTCACGGCCCGGGATAATCCCGAAGCTGAAAGAACCACGGAATTACTGATGGGAATAATTACCGGCATAAGAAATATCCGCAGTGAAATGCGAATTCATCCCTCGGAACAGATCGAGGCCACGGTAATCTGCCAGCAAGAAGATAAAAACAACCAGTTAACCAGCCATGCTGTAACAATCAAAAACATGACCCGCTTGAATTCTCTGGAAATTATCAACAACGGCGAATGTCCTGAAGGCGCGGCTTCCTATATCTTCGCGGATATTGAAATTTACGTGCCACTGGCCGGTCACATTGATGTTGAGCAGGAAATTGCCAAACTGGAAAAGGAACATGGCAAAATCGAAAAACAACTTAAGCAGAGTAACGGCAAGCTGAATAATCAAAAATTTCTTGATAATGCTCCGGCTGAAGTAGTGGCCAGGGAAAAGGCCAAGGTAGACGAATTTAACAGCGGCCTGAATAAAATCAGAGAAGGGATTGACCGTTTGCGAGCTATTCAGTAGTTAGAGCACAGGAATCAAAAGGAGTAAAACTATAATGAACAGAGAAGTTTACCAGGAACCGCTGGTCAGTCGTTATACCAGCTTGGAAATGCAGCGGATATTTTCCGAAAAAAATAAATTTACCACCTGGCGGCGCTGCTGGATTGCCCTGGCTGAGGCCCAGTATGAACTGGGTCTGGACGACATTATCAGCCGGGAAATGCTTGATGAACTGAAAAAATACGCCAGGGACATAAACTTTGAAGTTGCCGCGGCCAGAGAAAAGGAAATCCGCCACGATGTCATGGCTCATGTTTATGCCTTTGGCCGGCAATGTCCTAAAGCCGAGGCCATAATCCACCTGGGGGCCACCTCCCAGTTCGTGGGCTGCAATTCCGATCTCATCATGCAGCGCGATGCCCTGAAACTGATCAAAAAATCCCTGGTCAACGTTATTGCCAATCTGGCGGGATTCTGTCGACAATACAAAGACCTGGCTACCCTGGGTTACACCCATTATCAACCGGCTCAACCCACCACTGTGGGCAAGCGTTTTACTCTTTATATTCAAGACCTGCTCATTGACCTTGATTACCTGGATAACCTGGAAAAGCAGATTAAAGCGCGGGGAGCCAAGGGCACGGTGGGCACCCAGGCCACCTTTCTTGAACTTTTCAAGGGCAACCACGAAAAGGTACGGCAGCTTGACAGGCTGGTGGCTGACAAACTCGGGTTTTCCGAGGTCTTCGCGGTTACCGGCCAGACCTATACCCGGAAACTGGATATGAAAACCGGGGAAACCCTGGCTGGAATTGCGGCCTCGGCCCATAAATTCGCGGTTGACCTCCGCCTGCTCTCAAACCTCAAAGTTCAGGAAGAACCCTTTGCCAAAAAACAGGTGGGCAGTTCAGCCATGGCCTATAAACGCAACCCAATGCGCTCCGAACGGATGACCGGCCTGGCCCGCAAGCTCATGGGACTTACCGCGGATTTTGGCGCGACTTATGCCAACCAGTGGTTTGAGCGTACCCTGGATGATTCGGCAATCCGCAGGATGGACATTCCCCAGGCCTTTCTCCTGGCTGACGCCATCTTGAAGCTTTACCTTAACATTACCAGCGGCATGGTGGTTTTCCCGAAACAGATTGAACGTCATCTGCGCCAGGAACTGCCCTTTATGGCCACTGAGAAAATTTTAATGGAATGCGTGGAACAGGGCAGGAGCCGCCAGGAAATTCATGAAGTCATAAAGATTCATGCCCTGGAAGCAGGACGTGTTGTCAAGCAGGAAGGAGGCGATAATGATCTTCTGGCCCGGCTGGGGAGTGATAATGCCATCCCCTTTCAAACCGCGGAACTTGAAAAAATGATCGGTAATGGTTCGGAATTTGTCGGCCGGGCCTCGCAGCAGACCGAAGAATATTTACTTGAGGTTGTCGAACCAAGATTACAGCAGTATGATGATTTATTGGGCGGAGTTGATGCCACGCTCAAGGTTTGATTAATTCGTGAATAGTCGACAAATAATCCTGCGTATCTCACCGGCCCGGATAGGCTTTCTGCGCTTTATCTTTGAAGGCTATGACGGACTGGCCGTGGTTTCGACTGTTGACCCCAGGGAAGGGATTGTCAGAGTATGGTTTCCGCCCTCTTCCGGTCGGGATGTTGTCAACCTCTTAAATGAACTGGCAGGGGAGCTTCGCTGGTAGCCATGCGCTGTAATTTTCTTATCTTTTATATTCTTTCTTTTTTGCTGTTGCCGGTCACAACCCAGGCTGCCGACTCTACTTCAGCCCTATCCCTGGCAGAGTGCGTCAAAACCGTGCTGGCTCGAAGTCCCGGGGTCTACCAGGCAAAGAGCGCTCTTGCCGAACAGGAGGCTAAATTAAGCAGCACCAGAAAAGATCTTCTCCCCACTCTTGAAGCCCGGTATAACTATCTTCACCAACCCGAAGCGTTTTACGGCGCGCCTCATGATCAATTCAGTTACGGCCTGGTTGCTGAACAGCCCATTTATCACGGCAAGGCCCTGGTAACAACAGTCAAGCAGCAGGAACTGGCCCTGGGCAGTGCCCAGTCAAGCCTCGAACAGACGATCAACGACACGGTGTACGCGGTTTACAATGCTTACTTTATGGTACTGCGTAATATTAAGATCGAGGATGAAGTCCGTCTTTCCGTCAGCCGCCTTACTTCACATTATAACGATGCCGGAGCCTTTTTTGAGGCCGGTCTTATTCCTGAAAATGATCTGCTGCAAAGTGAGGTTGAGCTTGCTCAGGGAAAACAGAACCTTCTCCGGGCTCAAAACCAGAGCTCTTTGTCCAGGGCAAAATTAAATATTCTGCTGGGAAACCCGGTTGAATATAATTTACCCCTTGTTGACATCTTAAAATATAAAATAACTGCAATGAACTGGGATGACATTCTTGAGCAGGCCCGGCAGTACCGGCCTGAGCTGGCCAAGGCAGAGCTGGCCGTTAACCTGGCTGAAAACAACATAATTCTCAGCCGGGCCCCCTATCTGCCCGCAGTTGATCTTTCCGCCTCTTATATGAAAGTCGGTGATGAACCAGGAGCCGGACATTATCCCGGCGGCCCTTCCGAATTTAAACAGGCCCAGATTACCGCTACCTGGAAACTGTGGACCTGGGGCAAGGATCGTAATGAGGTGCTGGCGGCTCGGCAGCGGCTGGTCACGGCAAAAAAAGAAGCGGAAAGCATCCTTGATCAAATAACTATTGAGGTTAGAGAGGCTTTTTTGTTTATTGAAGAGGCTGAACAGAAAATCAAGGTAACGGAAAAAGCTGTGGCTGCGGCCCGGGAAAATTACCGGATCAACCAGGATCGCTACCTGTCTCAGGTCAGCACCTCAACAGATGTCCTGGATGCCGAGACCCTTTTGTCCGAGGCCATGAAAAATTATTACAATGCTCTTTACGGCTATAACCTGGCCCAGGCCGCTGTTAAAAGGGCCAGCGGCGTTCTGGGTCGGGAATACCTTCCCGCAGAAAATTGAAACATCCGGTTTCTTCCATAGAAATATTTGCCTCCTTTCTCCGCCTGGGACTCACTGCTTTTGGCGGCCCGGCCATGGTCGCCTATATCCGCGAGCTCTGCGTTAAAAAAAAGGCTTGGGTTTCCCCGGAAAATTTCCAGGAAGGAATCGCCCTGGTGCAGACCGTGCCCGGCGCGACCGCCATGCAGGCTGCAGCCTACGCCGGACTGCGGGCCGGTGGATCTCCAGGAGCCCTGGCTGCCTATACCGGCTTTGCCCTGCCCACCTTCATCTTTATGCTGCTGCTGTCAGCGGCCTACAAAATGGGCCAGGATGTCCCGGCCATAATTTCCCTGTTCAACGGCCTGCAGGTAATTGTCATTGCCCTGGTGGCCAATGCGGCAACAAGTTTTTCTAAAAAAACAATCAAATCATGGCATGATATTCTCCTCACCCTGGCCGGGGCGCTTTACATAATTTTTTCCGGCAGTCCGGTTACCGTTATAATCTGTTCGGTCGCCATCGGCCCCCTGCTCTACCGCCGAACCGGTAAAGCGGCTGACAACGACCGAAAACAGGTAGAAAAAACCGCAGAATATAAAAAAAATCAGCAGAAATTTCAACAGCAGACATTCCGGTTCGGCCTGGGCCTGACCATTATCATGGCAATTCTGCTGATCCTGCTGATTTTTTTTATGCCGAAACAGTTTACCCTGGCCTGCCTGATGTTGAAAATCGACATCTTTGCCTTTGGCGGCGGTTACGCTTCCCTGCCCCTTATGCTTCATGAAATTGTCGAAGCCCGGCACCTGCTGGACGAAAAAACCCTGCTGGACGGTATTGCTTTAGGCCAGGTAACGCCCGGCCCCATAGTTATTACCGCCACTTTTGTCGGCTACCTGCTTTACGGCATAAGCGGGGCCATCATTGCCACCATAGCAATTTTTACCCCTTCCTTCCTGGTTATTCTCCTGGTAACTCCATGGTTTGACAAGATAAAAACCAACACATCCTTTCAACACGCCATGCGGGCTGTTGTCTGCTCTTTTGTCGGCCTGCTGATTGCCGTAACCATCCGCTTTTCCCTGGCCATAGAATGGCAATGGTTATCGGCAATTATCTGC
The DNA here is from genome assembly GCA_024763495.1 of Desulfobulbaceae bacterium. GTDB lineage: Bacteria > Desulfobacterota > Desulfobulbia > Desulfobulbales > SURF-16 > JANTFJ01. The sequence goes on from JANTFJ010000114.1 coordinate 7,181, forward strand.
CTGGCCGCCTTTATTGCCCTGTATCGTAAAGTGGATATTCTCTGGGTGGTGCTGGGCGGCGGGCTGCTGTCAACAATTTTGCTCTAATCTGCCAATATATTGATTTTTGTGAACTGTTCACACCCTTAAAACTCATAACCGTAAAAAAACACCAAACTTTAACTGCTTACAGGGTGCCGGAGGTTTTCGTCATCAGACCTGTGCCGCCATAGTTATACGTAAACTTTCTGACTTGTTGTTTTGTTAATGATTTCTATAAATTATACAATTTTCAGCATAGATATATCGTCATTCCGGCATGTCTTTAGCCGGAATCCAGGGATCATCGGCTAACTTTATGGATCGGAGTCTCGTTCCTCGCTTACCTCC
>JANTFJ010000115.1 GCA_024763495.1 Desulfobulbaceae bacterium
ATCGCGAGCGTTGAAACGGGCACATGGCGGCATCCCTGAAACGCTTACAGGCCGTGCCTTCTCAAAAGTCAAGGTGTGGTTTATTGATCGCTATCAGCATTAGTATGCTGCGTAGGCCCAACTGAACTAATCTAAGGCACTGGAGAACGCTTACAGACTGGAGTTATAAGTAAACAAATAGCCCCCGGTGAACGCTTACGTAGGAGCCCAGCCCTCTGGGCGATCCGTGTAGTAAGATTTGCTCCATGTCTTATCGCCCAGGGGGCTGGGCTCCTACAGTAATAACCATTCACCAGCACCTCACGGAGTCTGCGCTTACCTCTCTGCACAGGTAAGCGCAGACTGAACTGAATAACAGGCTTTCAGGAGCAAGGGACTAATCAGCCAGGGTAAACCTGCCGTCCTTGACTTGAACTATAACCATGGAATCAACGTCCAGGCCGTTATGATCTTCCGGGGTGATATTATATATCCCGGACACCCCTACATAGCCCTTGGTCTGTTCAATAGCTGTCCGCAGGGCCTTGGGCTCAGTACCCACTTTTTTCATGGCATCGGCAACCATGGAAATAGCATCCCAGGCATAACCGGAATGGGTATTAATCGGAAATTCTTTATCATAATGATAAACATCCTTGTATAGATGAACAAATTCTTCAATTACCTTTTTCTGGGGATCACTGTCCGGCAGCATGCTTGCCACCATCAGCTTGGTGGCCGGCATCCGATCCCCCTCACAGGCCTTACCGGCCAGCTCAATGTATTTAGGATCAGGCAGGCCATGACACTGGAACAGGGGCGTGGTTATGCCGAGCTGAACCTTGTTTTTCGCGACAATGGAACCTGCCGGACCGATTGTCCAGCAGATAATAACCTGGGGATTGCTGTTTCTTATCTTGGTTAACTGGGCTGTCATATCGGTATCCCTGGGGCCGAACGATTCTTTGGCAACAATAGTCAACCCATATTCAGGAGCCAGTTTATAGAGCCAGCGCGCGCCATCTTTACCAAAGCCGTCAGATGCGGTAAGCAGAGCGACCTTTGTCATGCCTTTGTCCTTAAGATACATATAAACCCGTTTTACCGCTATTGAAGAACGCTGCGGGGATTTAAAGATATATGAATAGGGGCCGAATTTACCGCCCATGATTACCGGATCACCGCCCACGGTCATAAATGTCGGCATACCAGCCTTTTCCAGAAGGCTCTTGACGTTCATGCCGGTGCCGGTACGAGTAGGGCCGACTATAGCGGCAACTTTGTCTTTATAGATAAATTTTTTGGCTATTGTTGCGGCCTTGGCCGGATTTCCGTTCGTGTCCCCGGTGACAAGTTCAAGTTTTTGATTGTTAACCCCGCCTTCGTGGTTGATTTTATCAACTACCATTTCCGCCACCAGCTTGGTGGGAGTGCCGATAAAACTGGCCGGGCCGGACAGGTCAAAGAACGCCCCTATTTTAATGGTGTCCGCAGCCGAAACCGGGGAAGACAGCAAGGCAAAAGCCAGAACAAACAAGCTAAACAGACTGATTTTTTTCATTTTCCCTCCATTTTGTAATCCAGAAATTATATCAATCAGCTAAACCAGTATTACGTAATTTCATCCAGTTACCTGTGAGAACCCGGTCCGGCGGGCGATAAAACCTGGGACAAACTCATCACCCGGATCATCGGGAATGAGATGAGCGCAGGCTTCTAATGCCCATGTGGTGCGGGGCTAATGAGCCCTTACACAATATCATCCTTGATCCTGGTATCAAAAACCCGTTGACTCTTCCGTTCGGAGCGGGGCAGGGAAGCATATTCCACGACATCCGCCTCGACCGTTACCATAAGCTGTTTTTTGATTTGATGCACGACTTCTTTGCCTAGTTCCATCCGCCGTGCTTTATCACACTGTCCGCCATGCTCTACAACCAGGCGCATGAAATCACGGCCGCTTTTATCGTCCCGGGAAAGATGAGCCTGGTATTCCGAACCTAACCCGGGAATGCCAGACAGAATGCTGTCAATACTGGAGGGATAAATATTTACCCCGCGAAACTTCATCATGTCATCGCTGCGCCCCCTGATCCGGGAATGACGGGGCATTATGGAACCACAGGTGCAGGGGCCGGGAATAATCCTGGTTATATCACGGGTACGGTAACGAACCAAGGGCGCGGCCTCCTTGCAGAGGGTAGTAACCACCATTTCGCCCCATTCTCCGGGCGTAACCGGTTCCAGGGTATCAGGATCAAGAATTTCCAAAATATAATAATCAGCCCAGTAATGGATACAGTCATGGTCGGGACACTCAATACCGGTGCCGGGGCCGTATAGTTCGGTGAGGCCGGGGATATCGAAAAGTTCAGCCCCGCCGAAAAGCTCGGAAATTTTCTGACGCATTGATATGGAAGAACGTTCAGAACCATATATTATTTTTTTGATGTTGATCTTGTCGGCAATTCCCCGTTTGTGAATTTCTTCGGCCATGAGCAGGGCCATGGAGGCGGTAGAACAGAAAACCGTTGATTGAAAATCTAAGAGAAACCGGCATTGCATATCAATATTACCCGGTCCGGCGGGTACGGCCAGGGCCCCGATTTCTTCGCAGCCCAGCTGAAAACCCATGCCCGCCGTCCAGACCCCGTAACCCACGGCAATCTGAATACGGTCAAGGGGAGTAATACCTGCCATTTCATAGGCTCTGGCAAAAAAGCCAACCCAGTCATCCACGTCTTTACGGGTATAGGCCAGCACCTTGCGTTTACCGGTGGTGCCGGAACTGGCATGAATCCGGATAATCTGTTCAAAGGGCACGGAGCGCAGGGGAAAGGGATAACCGTCACGCAGATCATCAGCTGTGGTAAAGGGCAGTTTCCGCAGATCAGACAGTGATTTTATATCACCCGGTTTTATCCCGGCTTTTTCCAGTTGAGCGCGGTAAAAACTCGAACCCTCAAAGGCATGGTTTATTGTCCATTGCAATCCTTTAAGCTGATGCTTTTCAAGCTCCTCTTTATTTTTAAATGAGGGCATAAAGGTCTTGTGAGTCATGTCAGGTTTCTCCAATCTGATATTTGTCAGCCCGGCAGCGCCGAGGCGGCTGGCTGCCGGATTTTCATTACTGGCCGCGCCCAGAAAGGCCTGACGCAGTTTTGGATCAGCCAGCAACTTCGCGCTGTTACCGGAATGAACAATACGGCCATTGGCAAGAAGATATGCTGAGGTGGAAGCGGAGAGGGCCCGGGCCGCGTTCTGTTCCACCAGGAGAATGGTCACTCCGGAACGGGAAAGCTGATGAATAATAGCAAAAATTTCATCAGTAATCAATGGAGCCAGTCCCAGGCTCGGTTCATCCAGGAGAAGAAGGTCGGGTTTTGCCATTAAGGCCCGCCCCATAGCCACCATCTGCTGTTCACCGCCGGAGAGGGTGGCGGCCTGCTGATTTCGCCGCTCTTTCAATTTGGGAAAGCGGGCAAAGATTTCCGCCATTCTTCTTTTTGTTTTCGTCCTGCCCGGTTTCAGGGCCAGAACCCCAAGCTCAAGATTCTCCGCGACCGTCAGTTCACCGAAGAGCTGCCTGCCCTCCGGGGAAAGGGCCAGCCCGGCCTGAACCATACGGTTAGCGGATTTGGCGGTAACATCCTTTCCCTTGAACAGGATAGTCCCGCCGCTGGGTCGAACCAAACCGATTATGGCCTTGAGCAGGGTACTCTTGCCTGCCCCATTGGCCCCGACCAGGGCCACGGTTTCACCCCGGCTGATTTCAAGATCAACCCCGAAAAGGGCCTGGGCCGCTCCGTAATATACCTGTAAATTATTTATCTGCAGCATAGTTGCATGAAATCATAAGTAGGAGTCTCGTTCCTCGCTTAGCTGATTTGAGGAAAAATGCCTATTCTCGAACAACCTCCCGGGTATACTTTATTGAGCGCTGTCGATTTTTTATCCCTCAGGCGGCCGCGCCGATCTTCCCTAGATACGCCTCAAGCACCAGGGGATTTCGGCGAATTTCCTCTGGTGTGCCCCCGGCAATGAGCCGGCCGCTGTCCAGCACCACAACTTGATCTGATACCTTCATTACCAGTTCCATGTCATGTTCCACCAGCAGTATGGTGTAACCATTTCTTCTCATCTGTTTGATCAGGGCGGCTATTTCCGCTGTTTCCTCAGGGTTAAGTCCGGCAACCGGTTCATCAAGCAGGACAATATCAGGCCCGGCAACAAAGGCCCTGGCCATTTCCACCCGTTTTTTATCACCATAAGGCAGGGCGGCCAGGGGCCAGTCAGCCTTGGCAATAATGCCGAAAAGATCAAGGGCTTCCTGGGCCATGAGCCTCAGCCGCCGTTCCTGGTGGCGGGTGGCGGGCAACCGCAGCATGGCCTTGATAAAAGATCGTCCGGCCTGCACGGTAAGCCCGCAGAGAACATTATCCAGCACGGACAAACGGGGAACGAGACGAAAATTCTGAAAGGTGCGGGTCATGCCCAGGCGGGTTATTTTATGGGCCGGCAAACGGGAAATATCCTGATCCTTGAAAATAATTTTGCCGCTGTCACAGGGGATAATGCCGGAAACACAGTTAATCAGGGTCGATTTACCTGCCCCGTTAGGGCCTATAAGAGCAGTTATTTCGCCTGAATTCAGGGAAAAGGAGACCTCGTTTAAGGCCGGCAGACCCCCGAAATTTTTATTTACCCTGATCAGTTCAAGCATTTTGCCGCCGTTTAAGAGCCAGACGAGTACGGATAATGTCCAGAATACCGGTAACAAATCCCTGGGGCAGAAAAAGGAGAATAAGAACAAGAATAAGACCATGAATTATATCTTTATAGGTTTCAAATATATCAAGAAATTCCGGGAGAATCGTCAACAGTCCGGCTCCCAGCAGGCTGCCCCACACCGAGCCCATGCCGCCCACCACCACCATGATAACAAAATCTACCGAGGCGAAAATTCCGAAAGTATCGGGATTAACAAATAAAAAACAGTGGGCGTAAAGACTGCCGGCCAGCGAAGCAAGGATGGCGGAAAGGACAAAAATTTTCACCTTTTCTTTTTTGACGTCAATGCCCAGACCGGCAGCGGCCCGCTCGTCAACCGCCAGGGCGGCCAGCCCCCGGCCCACCCCGCTCCGCACCAGGTTAAGGCAGAGGGTAATGATTATCAGGGTGATGGCCCAGACCAGAAAATGGAAACGGAATTCATCATCAATGATCCAGGGACCGACAGTCAGGGGCGGGATACCGGCAAAACCGCTGGGCCCCCCGGTCACCTCATCCCATTGCACCATAATAGTAAAAATTACAATATTAAAACCCAGGGTGGCCATGGCCAGGTAATGCCCGGATAGACGGAGAACAGGGCCGCCGAGCAGCAGGGCGACCAGGGCGACCAGCAGGGCGGCCAATCCCATGGCCGGCCAGGCCCGGAGCCCGTAATCAACCGTGAGCAGGGCTGAGCCATAGGCACCCAGGCCGAAAAAAGCGGCATGGCCGAGAGAAATCTGCCCGGCATAGCCGACAAAAAGATTTAACCCCAGAACAATAATTACATTAATCGCTACCAGGTTGGTAATGCCGAGGATATAGGGATTATCGTAATAAAAAGGGAAAAAGAGCAGAGCCGGAGCCAGGCCCCAGACAGTCAGTCCGGCACGATGATGAAATATGAAATATGTAAATTTTTCTCTGCTAGTCATGGAGGCCGGCTGGTTAAAAGATAACTATTCTGCTATGCGCCTTAATTAATCTTGTCGGACTGATTTGTCAAATTGAATATATTTGATATCCTGCGCCTTCCTGATCGAACATTAACGGATTAAGTTGTAAAAAAACTCTAAAATTTATATTCTATATTGTATCTATACTTAAGGTTCACCAAAACAGGGCTCACTCAAAAATAATTTCGCGTTCTAAAGCGTAATCCGAACATTCAGGAAAGCGATCCGTGACAGCGCAATCCGCAGGCGCAGCCCTGCTGCGGTTGCATGCAATTAAATCACTTCTCTAAATGTCCACATTACACATTATCTCTACTAATTTATTTTTGAGTGAGCCCTTATTAAAGACAAAATGCCCTCATCATATATTACATAATTATTTAAGTTCAGGAGCAAAAAATGACAAAAACAGCTATTTTACAGGATAAATTATTCCTTGAGCATGATCCGGGATACAGCCATGTCGAGTCACCGGATCGACTGAAGGTTATTTATGATATGCTGAAAAAGCCTGAGGTGCGTAAGCGTTTTGTTTTCCCTGAATTTTCTCCGGCAACCAGGGAAATAATTGCCTTAAATCACACTGAGGCCCTGATTAACCAGGTTGCCGCTACGGCAGACCAGACTTTTGCCAGTCTTGACGGTGACACCAGCACCTCGCCCCGCTCATACGATGCCGCCTGTCTGGCTGCCGGAGCCCTGGTTGACGGGATCAAGCTGCTGCTGTCTGATGAAATTGATAATGGCTTCGCCCTGGTGCGTCCTCCCGGCCATCATGCGGAAACTGACCGGGCCATGGGTTTTTGCCTCTTTAATAATGTTGCCATCGGTGCCCGTTATGCCATAGAAAAAATGGGGCTTAAACGGGTACTGATTGTTGACTGGGATCTCCATCACGGCAACGGCACCCAGCACAGTTTTTACGATACGGACACGGTTCTTTATTTTTCCACCCATCAATATCCCTATTATCCGGGCAGCGGCGCGGTCAACGAAACCGGCAGGGGAGCCGGTCGGGGGTATACGGTTAATGTTCCCCTGTCACCAGGCCTGGGAGATGCTCAGTATGCCAGGATTTTCAATGAAATCCTTACCCCGGTGGCCCGGCAGTATAAGCCGGAACTTATCCTGGTCTCAGCCGGATTTGACATTGCCATGGGCGACCCCTTAGGCGCTATGCTGGTTACCAGCGCGGGATTTGCTTATATGGCCGGGGTGCTGACTGCTTTAGCCACAGAACTATGCCGGGGACGTTTGCTTTTTACCCTTGAAGGCGGCTATAACCTTGAGGCACAGCTTAACGGGGTGCTGGCAGTACTTACAGTGTTGCAGGGTGGGGAATATCCGGAAAAAGAAATTTTTAAGGAGCTGGCCGGCAGTGCCGTGCCCCTGGCAGTAATGCAACAGGTTAGAAATGAACTGGGCGCTTACTGGAATATTTAAATAATTTCATAACTGAGTCTGTTGATTTAACAGGATTTTCGTGGCCAGTCCGGTAAATATTCGGGTTGGGTAAAAGCTACCCCTCTCTGCCACTTTAAATGTTCGGATAGTGCCGCAGATTTGTTCGTTTCGGCATGTTCACTATAGTATACTATGAGAATCACGCCTGAACGGACGAAAAGGTAAGCACCCATAAAAACAGCGCATAAACTCCGACTCCGTGGGGTGCCAGGACTTCCTGTTACCCACATCTTTCTAATACAAACGGCCTATACTTAAGCCATTGAATTCTCGTAGTCAGGAAAAGAGACATTGGTCATCAGTGGACGGCTGACATGCTTGTAATTTGTTGATTTTGCGATAGGTACATTGTGGGT
>JANTFJ010000116.1 GCA_024763495.1 Desulfobulbaceae bacterium
GCGATATACCTGATGTATTATCGCGAGCGTTGAAACGGGCACATGGCGGCATCCCTGAAACGCTTACAGGCCGTGCCTTCTCAAAAGTCAAGGTGTGATTTATTGATCGCTATCAATTATTTTGCCGGGCCGCCCGACCGGGCGGCATCCTTATATTTCTGTCAGAGGTCAACGTCAAAGGCGTTAAGTACGCGAAGTTCCCTCTCTCTTTTTTTCCCATCGGTAAAGGGTTCAAAACGAAGAGTGTCAAGCATTCCGGCAAGCTCCTGTCTACTGGGGATGTCTGCAAAAGTTCGGCCCAGAACTTTACCGGTATAGTTGTCTAGCATTTCAACTTCACTGCCGTTGGTCACCACGGTAAGGGGAATTTGATACGAGTCATCCAGGACACGGGCGGCGGCAACAGCGGAGCGCGTTCTGGTGACAACCGAACCCGGAGCATAACGGAGAATCATAATCCTCCTGTCACCCAGACGTACCACCAGCGTAATTCTCGAGACAACGGTTTCATTATTAAATTTAGTGGTAATCGTCAGGCCGGTTTCTATCTCATTTTCGGAAAAATTCTTTTCTTCCACCAGCATCCGGATGAGTGTTAAAGGGGTGGTGTCTTCTTCGTCGCCACACATGGATGGCGAGATATTTTTTTCTTCTATTGTCATGTTCTCCCATCTTTAATGGTAACTACTCACACCATTGCCTTATATTCGTTCATCTGGCCCTGCGTCGACCTGATCACGAAAATTTACGGCACCCTGTAACCAGTCACAATTACAGGGGTTAGCGAAGTTAGGACGCTTACCCCATGAGTAGTTAGGATTCAAGTTAATAACTACGCGGGAAGCTGAATTGGAAAATGCAGGGCCAGCCAGATGGTTTCCGTAGCGGAATCAGTCCATTCTACCCGATGCTTTAACCCGGCAGGCAGGAGTAGATGATCACCCGGCCCCATGATAATTGTTTTTTTGCCCTCAAGGCACAGCCCGGCGCTGCCCTGCAGCAGCATGACCCATTCGTTGTCGTCCTGATCATACCACTCGCCTTCAGGAGTGGCATGACCTCTGGAAATAATCCGTTCCAGCCTGAAAGATTGGGATTTAACGATATTTTCAAAAAATTCTTCTGATAAATCAGTTGGAATCTGTTGAAACAGATTGGCGCTAAGGGTCAAATCTTTATCCTTGACACAAGTTTTCAATTTTATCTAATAATGTTTTCAGGTTTTTATTTTTTGTCGATTTTTCCCGTAATCGTTTTCTTCCCTGGCTGACAGTCGAATAGTCTAAGCCCAGCAATTCCCCTATTTCTCTATTGTTGAGTCCTGCATATTTGTAAAGCATGGTCATGATAATCTGCCTGGTTGTCCCGCTGGAGAGTAACGCTTGCCGGGTGCCGGTTTGTTTTTCGACAATTTCCAGGACAATTTCCATGGACAAATATCGATTAATTTTCCCGACAGCCGGTTTTTCCCGGTCATGTTTCCGATTGATAAATTTTTCTTTAACCCATGAGACAAAATTTTCCGTGCCCAGGATACTCTGGCCAACGATTTGTTTTCGGATTTTCAGTTCGCCATTCAAATCTTCGTTAATCTGTTTTTTGTATCTTTGTCTGGCCGCCGAATTATCTCCGCCATATTCGGCAAGAACAGCACTGTACTCAACCAGTTCAAGCTTGTCTGCCTGGTTGATATAACCCGGCAGACTGCTCCATTCAAATTGGCAAAGATATTTCTGTTTGTCTTTCAGGCTCATTCTTTTAAACCCGGTAACCTTCACAGGGTTTAAATGGATATAACGTGACACCATGGACAGGTAAGCATCCTGTTCCACAAGAAAACTTTTATATCTCCCCTGGTACAAGTGGCCAACCCGATTATGCCGACGATTGTAACAAGATGTATAAGTGATATTGAAATGGCGCATAAATTCGCTGAGATTTCCAAGGGGAGTCTGGGCCAGGATATGCCAGTGATTATTCATCAGGACAAAACTATGGAGAATAACGCCATAGGTTGCGATGGATTGTGAAAGAATTGTTAAAAATTTTCTGCGATCCGTATCGTCCTTGAATATAGCCTTCTGTTCATTGCCTCGGTTGGTGACGTGGTACAAGGCATCAGGATATTGTATTCGCAGCGGTCTGACCATATTTTGTGATATACAGCAGCGTGCGGGTGTTGTCAAGAATAAAGATTTGACCCCTCATGCCGTAAATATTTCAGCAGCAATTCCCCGGCAGGATGAAACTGTTTAATTGCCTCGGCATAGGTAGAGCATCGTCTTATCCGGCCGAAAATCGGAACCCGGCCAAATTGAGCAATCGTCCGCATGTTATCCTCCAGCAGGATTTCATCATATTGACCGATATTTTCTTCATCAGAAAAAATAACTCCCAACAATGGAATCTCCCGGCTCCGCAGGGCCTCAAGAGTCAATAATGTGTGGTTTATTGTTCCCAGGCCGGTACGGGAGACCACCAGGGTAGGCAGGGAGAGACGATTGAGAAAATCAGCCAGAAGCAGATTCCGGCGCAGGGGCACCATCAGGCCGCCGACCCCCTCGACCACGACCAGTTCTTTCTGCTGTTCATATTTATGAAAAGAAGAAATAATCCGCTGGGGATCAACCTCTCTTTCCTCCAGTTCAGCTGCCAGATGAGGAGCGGCAGGATATTTGAAACAATATACCGCCTGCAGATCAGTCTGACCCGGCTCAGCTGCGTTCTCATTGTGCCGCATACAGAAATCAAGATCAGCACTGTCATGTCCCCCGCTGCTCAGCCATTTCTGGTAACCAGCGTCAATGCCACACTGTCGTAAAAAACCGACCAGCAGTGAGGCAATAAAAGTTTTACCGACCCCGGTATCGGTCGCGGTCACAAAAACAGCCTTATTTTTCATTGTTATTTCCATTTGCTGTTATTTTTTAAAAAAATCATTCAAAAATATGTAACTACTCATGGGGTGAGCGCCTGATGATAAATATTCGGGTTGGGTAAAAGCTACCCTTCTCTACCCATTTACGCCTGATGAGTGCAAACCTCAGTATTTGTAACTGATTAGGTGCCGGCGATTTTCGTGATCAGACTGGCGCTGCAGACTGGTGCTATGTAAGACAGGCTGATCGCGCTCAATAAAGTACACCCAGGCAGCGCCCCATAACTGTAAGTGATTCAGAGCCGCCGCCATGCGCGTGCAGGGTGGTGTTCCTTGAGCGCTTACGACAGAGTGATCGCGGAAAGAGGTAAGCACCCTTAAAAACAGGGCATAAACTCCGACTCCGTTCGGTGCCCTGTGAGTAGTTACGAAAATATTTCTGTTAATTAACATAAATCTGGTTTTCTGCGATTATTTCAGATATTATAAAATATGATAGCGATCAATAAACTACACCTTGACTTTTGAGAAGGCACGGCCTGTAAGCATTTCAGGGATGCTGCCATGTGCCCGTTTCAACGCTCGCGATAATACATCAGGTATATCGCGGCGTTTAAACTGGTGCAGGGTGGTGTTCATGGAGCGCTTACTAAAATATTATCGTACTGCTCATCGGGCATCGGGCCCAGAGTCTCTCAAACTCGCTTAGCTGTCTGCAATCAGTCCGGCTTACGTATGACTAACCCACTGAAATGCAAGTGGGCTTAGGGCTCACTCAAAAATAATTGTAACTATTCAGCTGCACTTCATCCGGAGTCTGCGCTTACCTGTGCGTGATAAGGCTGGCACCCATACTACGGGCATAAACTTCGCATACTGGTGCTATGTAAGACAGGTTGATCACGGAAAGAGGTAAGCACCCTTAAAAACAGGGCATAAACTCCGACTCCGTTCGGTGCCCTGTGAGCAGTTACTCTGCAATTATGCAATTAGATCACTTCTCTAAATGTCCACATTACACCTTATCTCTACTAATTTATTTTTGAGTGACCCCTTAGGCGCTTAGGTTCCTGAACTAAACAATTTATTGTTTTGTGTGATTTCTGAGCATACATTACCATTAACGTTAATTACGTTAAAAAAACAACTTATGCCACAGCTATTTTGTAAATACCTGGATTGCTCTTCGACCCCTATCAAAACAATCGAATATTTGTTTTGCCCGCCCTATGGCAATAAATGCGAGGTATCTGCGGATCAAAACAACCGTTGTAATAGCGAGTACTAAACAGAGTCCGGAACCTTAATTTTTCTTCCAGTTTATCTGGGCTGGGAGGTTGTCCGAGAATAGGCATTTTTTCTCAAATCAAGGCATTTGTCAAAAATAGGCACAGCCATCTAGTTGATATTGCGAGTATTATTTTTGACAAATAACACAGAGTTGGGGAAAAAGGGCATTCTCGGACAGCCTCCCAGGATTTTTTTAGAAACTCTTTTCAGTACACTGTGAGTAGTAACTAATTATAAATAACATATTAATTATTGCCATGAAAAGAAACCTGGGACAATTTCTTAAGCAGAATCAGACAATCCATACTCTTGGGCTGACCGCTGCGGAGCAGGAAAAATTTGTACAGATCATTGATGAAGATTATTTTCAGCAATGTCTTTCCTCAATAGTCAGCGAGGTTGAGGCTGTTGTCAATATCGATCCGGCCCTGTCAGAGGCGGAAATTCTTAAAAAAGCCGCAGAGATTATTGTCAAGGCACTCCAGGCCCAGGCAGTATCTATTCGCTTGTTTGATCCGACTTCATTTAGAATGCTGGCTTTTGGTGCTTACGGTCTCGAAGAAAATTGCCGAACCTCATCTATTCCAGTTAAAGAATCAATTGCCGGTAAGGTTGTCCAGGAAAATAGAAGCATTGCCGTTCCCAGTATCCTCAATGATCCTTACTATAAAGATAAAAGTATTGTCAGTGAAAAAGGTTTTCATTCTTTACTGGCAACTCCATTGCATATTCCCAGGTTTTCCGAGACTCACAACGATCTCCTCGGCGCTATGCAGATTTACTACCGCAGTGAAAATAAAGATTTCAGTCCCGTGGAAATTACCTATGCCGAACTTTTGTCCAGACGGGTAAGCTTTGTCCTGGCCCAGAAGAAAATCCTTAATCTGCAGGAACTTAACCTGCGGAAGGAGAAAATTTCCGATAAAATTTTTCGAACTATCAGCAACCGCCAGGGAGTAAAACTCAAGGATTTTTTTGTTTTGATAATTCCGGAGCTCCGCCAGTTTCTCCAGGTTCGCTGTTGTTCCCTGTTCTCGCTTTCTGATGATCAGCAGTATCTTCATACGGAAGCGGCCTATCCACTTGACCTGATTTATCATGAGCCGGGGCATAATTTCGTGGTAGCGCATCATCCCTATTTTGCCGCAATTATTAACGGCGATACCGCTCACGGCGATCATCCCTATGAACGTTTCGCTCCTTCTTACCTGCTGATCAAGGAACCCCTGCAAAGTAAACTGATCAGCAAGGAAATGGGCATGTTTGTGGAGCAGCAGCAGATTCATTCCATTTTACTGGTGCCGCTTAAACTGGACGGAAAAGTTCGTCATATCCTGGTGTTTTATGCCACTGACCAAAAAAAATTCTTTACTGATGAAGAAATTGATCTACTCATATTCTTTGGCAAAGAGATTATCAAGGCCTCAAAGTTGGAATTTTTAAGCGATATGCTTCATGATCTGAAAAATCCTGCCGTGGCAGTAGCCGGATTGGCCAAACGGGCCATGAAACTTCTTCAGGCTGATGATTTGAACTTAATAGTTGCCAAGTTGACCTCCTACCTGGATGTGGTAAGCAGTGAAACCGCCCGTCTCCAGGACATAGCCATGACAATTGTCGAAGATGACAAAAAAAAGTTGCTTGATTTCGCTTCCATAGCCAGGCAGCGTTTTTTGATTAATGAAGAGGTTATTCGAGAATATAACCTTAAGAATATACACAGGTCAAGCGATCATGGCGAGGAATCATTGCTGGTCTCCTGTCCCCTTTTCGGGCTTGAACGTATCCTGGATAATCTATTTCATAACGCGACTAAGGCTATTCCTTCCGAGGGAGGCTCTTTGAATATGAAGTGCTACAGGGAAGACAACATGGCCTGCCTGGAGGTCTGTAACAGCGGCGAAATCCCCGCCAACCAGATTGAACAGGTTCGAAGCGGCCAGGTCAGGGGCCGGGGGTTAAATATTATTCAACGTTTTGTCCAGACCCAGCATGGCAGCATGGATATCCTTGCCGGTAGCGGGATGACGACTTTCATTATAAAACTTCCCCTGGCAAATGAAGACAGCAGCTTGGCCGGTTAAATCAGGTTCAGGGTTCAGAATTCGCAAGCTGACCATATCGCCGCCACTATTGCTGGCCCCCATGGCCGGGTTGACTCATTCCGCCTTCAGAACCATATTAATGCGGTTGGGCGGCGTGGGCCTGCTTTCTACTGAAATGCTGTCCGCCAGGACTTTACCTTCAGAAAATTCTTCCATCTCCCCTTTTCTGCTCCGAACCAGGGAAGAGTATCCTCTTTCCTACCAGCTGCTGATTGCTGATAAAAATCAACTTGCCCCTGCTATTGACCGGCTCCATCAACTTGGGGCTGATGCAATTGATCTTAACCTGGGCTGTCCAGCTCCCAGGGTTCGTAAATTCGGGGGCGGCAGTAAGCTGGCCGATGACCCGCACCGACTTCAGCAGTTAGTTGCTGAGGCTCGGCGGCTGACCGCTCTTCCCCTTACCGCCAAAATCAGGCTTGGAGAGACGCTGAATGAGGAGCGCCTTTATAATTTTTGTCGTCTGCTTGAAGGGGAAGGCATTGATCTGCTAACTGTTCACGCCCGGCTGCGGAAAGAACCATTTTGCCGCAAACCGCGCTGGCAGTGGGTGGGCAAGGTAAAAAAATGGTTGACGATCCCGGTTATAGCCAATGGTGGAGTTTTTTCAGTTGATGATGGCCGCCGCTGCCTGGAAATTTCCGGAGCTGACGGACTGATGCTGGGCCGTGGGGCAATTATTTGCCCCTGGCTATTTCATGAAGCGGCAAAAGCGTTGTATGATTGTGACTTGCCTGAGCTTGATATTGATCGTCCCTCTCTTTATTTTTCCTTTATCGATTTGTTGGAAGAACGTTTTCGGCCAGAACGCCGCCTGGGTCGTTTAAAGGAGTTTACCCACTATTTCAGCCGTAATTATCCTTTTGGCCTGCACCTGGCCATGGCTGTACAGAACAGCAAATCTATTACCGAAGCCAGGGAAAGGGCATTGACATTTTTTGCCGGGAAGTCTTAACGTCGTGTAACTGTTCAGATGTGCTTCATATGAGGAATGGGCGGTGGCGACCGCAATTACTGAAGAATTAAAGCATTACCTTCCTCCAGGAGGCTGTCCGAGAATAGCGAACCTACTGCAAAATCGGATAAATTGGCCCATTTTTCCGCTAATTTTCTTTGTAAGCGCTCCATGAACACCACCCTGCACCCGTTTAAACGCCGCGATATACCTGATGTATTATCGCGAGCGTTGAAACGGGCACATGGCGGCAT
>JANTFJ010000117.1 GCA_024763495.1 Desulfobulbaceae bacterium
TGTTCGCTATCTGCATCTACTGTTAAGGGACTTATACCCGTCAAGCGAGTACTAAACAGAGTCCAGAGCCTTAATTTCTCTTCCAGTTTATCTGGGCGAGGGTTCACTCAAAAATAAATTAGTAGAGATAAGGTAACCGTCACCAGAGGAGCAAATCTTCGCAAAACTCAAGCCTGTAAGCGTTTACCGGTGCATTAGATTTGTTAATTTGGGCCTGCGCAGCATACTGGTGTTATTCAAGCAGGCCCAACTGAACAAAGAGGTAAGCGTAGACTCCATGAAGTGCAGGTGAACGCTTACCTTTATTGAGCTCTGTCATAATTACCATAAAGCAGCATCATCAAATTCAATTCTGCTATCTTGTTCAGCCTGGTCAGGTAAACGATTGTAAAAAACAACTTCAGCCCGTAACATTTGACTTACCTCATCATTGAGGAAACGAGGGGCACATCGCCAGCGCCAGTTTCCGGACTGGGTGCTTGGCCGGTTCATCCGACAATCAGTACCAAAGCCGAGTACATCCTGCAGAGGGATGATTGCTGTTTCAGCTATTGAAGAATAGGCCAGCCTGATAAAGTCCCAGTTAATTCGCCTGCCATCGGAATTAGCATAACGTCTTACCCTGTTTTTGCTTCTTTCGGGAATCTCCGGATCAAAATACCAGCCGATTACAGTATCATTATCGTGAGTTCCTGTGTAAACGACACAGTTTGTTGAAATGAAATTGTGGGGCAGGTAGCTGTTGTTTTCATCAGAATCAAAGGCAAACTGGAGAATTTTCATTCCGGGAAAGCCGCATGACTGCCGCAGTTTCTCTACTTCCGGGGTTACGATTCCCAGATCCTCAGCGATTATTGACAGATCAGCAGTAACATCCGCCATCTGTTCGAAAAAAAATTGTTCCGGCCCTTTGACCCAGGTTCCGCTGACTGCTGTCTTCTCTTCAACCGGAATCTGCCAAAATGATTCAAAACCTCGGAAATGGTCAATTCTGACAACATCAACCAGAGCGCCTGTTTTTTTTAATCGCTGCTGCCACCATTTGTATAAATTTTTGTTGTGTTTTCCCCCTGTTTGCCAAAGATAAAGGGGGTTTCCCCAGCGCTGTCCGGTTTTACTGAAATAATCGGGCGGAACTCCTGCTACATGAGTCGGCATCATATCTTTAAGCATAAAACAATCCTGATGAGCCCAGACATCAGCGCTGTCGTGACCTACATAAATTGGAATGTCGCCGATTAATTTTATTTCTTTTTCCCGGCTGTATTGCCGTAATTTTGTCCATTGCTCGTGAAAAATGTACTGAATAAATTTATGATAACAAATCTGTTCAGCCAGTTTTTTCCTCCACTCAGCCAAACTTTTCTCCTGACGTCCGGCAAGTGGTTCAGGCCACTGATACCAGGGGCTGTAGTTATTTTCTTTCCGCAGACTCATGAATAGAGCATAATCATCCAGCCATGTCTTTTCCTGACGACAGAATATTTTAAATTTTTCAAGATTTCTTACATGCTTAAATCTTTCAAAAGCAAGTTGAAAAATTTTGTTTTTAAATTTAACAACATCAGCAAACTGCACTGTATATTCATTGAACCCGGAAATTGAATTTATATCATTACCAGTAAGAAAACCTGTTTTTATCATTTCTTCCGGACTAATCAGCAGAGGGCAGCCGGCAAATGCCGAGACACTCATGTAGGGCGAATAATCAAAAGTATCAAAAACAGGATTAACTGGAAGAAACTGCCAGTAACTCTGGCCGGAATCATGTAAAAAATCTATAAAATTAAAGGATGAAAGCCCTAAATCACCAATACCGAACCTGCCGGGCAGTGAAGTGATATGGGCTAGAATCCCACTAAGTCGATTTATGTTCATTCCTGATTTCACCATGGCAAAGATTTTAAACAGCCTCCCGGCTGAACTGGAGATAAATGCGGCCGACTCCGAAAGAAATTAATGGTGTTCTTCATGGAGCGCTTACGAGCTGACAAGTATCTGCTGCCGCAAAGCCTCATAAAGGACTATTCCAGCGCTCATTGCCAGATTCAGGCTTCTGATATTAGGGTTAGTCATGGGAATAGTGTAGCAACGGTCATGATAAAGGCGAAGAATATTTTCAGGAATACCCTTTGTTTCCTTGCCGAAAATCAGGAAGTCACCAGGACGAAAGACCGCGCTGGTATAGGGACGGGAGACCTTCTTGCTTAACAGGTGAAGACGTTCTTCCTGCTGCTCTTCCAGAAATTTGTCAAAATTATCCCAATAGATTATTTCAACAAATTGCCAGTAATCCAGGCCAGCCCTTTTTAAATGTTTATCATCTGTTTTAAATCCCAGCGGCTTTACCAGGTGAAGGACAGTATCTGTTGCCCCGCAGAGTCGGGCAATACTGCCGGTATTGGGTGGGATTTCCGGCTCCACCAGCACGATGTTAAATGGTTGGGAGGACATTACAGAATTTTCGTAATATCTTTTTCTGAATCTAGAACAATTTGTCTAACCTCAATAATCTGCTGCGACTCAAACAAATCAATTTTTTCCTTGAATTTTTCCTTTTGCTGCTGAAAGGCAGCCAGTTCATCACCCCGCAAAAATGATTTTGGCTTAAATTTAATAGCCAGTGGATTTTTAAAAACCCCGTTTAAGGAAATTCGGTAATCCAGGTGAGGACCGGTTGACATTCCAGAGGAACCGACATAGCCGATAATCTCCTTCTGTTTTACCCGATCCCCTTTTTTTAATCCTTTTTTAAAACGGGAAAGATGAGCATAATAAGTCTTATAGCCATTAGCATGAGCGATAATAACCTGGCGGCCAAAACCGCCCCGATATCCGGCAAACACAACCTTGCCGTCGCTCGCAGCCATTATCTGCGTACCGATCGGAGCAGCCAGATCAATGCCGAGATGAGGCCGAACTACATGCAGAATAGGATGGTTACGATGCAGGGAAAACTTTGAAGTTAAGCGGCCAACAGGTAATGGAGATTTAATAAATGAAGATCCCAGCTCCTGACCGTCTTCGGCAAAATAGGCACCATCAGTATTTGTCGATGAATAGTACAATCCTTCAATGCTGTTTCCGAACTGCTGCCGGTATCCGCCATAAAGAATTCTACCATAACCGACAAATTTATCATTTTTGTAATATTTTTCAAAAACGGCTTCAATTTTATCGCCTTTACGGCATTCCGTGTTAAAATCTATTTTAGCTGAAAAAATATCGGCAAAGTCGTAAACCAGCTTACCGCTTTCGCCTTGATCGAGGAAAACCTTGAAAAGTGAATTTTCTATCTTGCCCCTGAGAACAATAATTTCCGCTTCTAACTCGACCTTATCCCTGGTCACTTGATAAATCCCGTTTTCGCGGCTGACAGTATAACTCTCAAACGGCCCGCGCTGGTATTTAAAATTAACCAGGCCGTTATTATCATCAAGTCTTGCCGTAAAGGTATCGCCGGGCCGGAGAGTTCGCAAATCAAGAGATTTTTTCAGGGATTTTATAATTTCATTATGAAAAGACTCAGGGATTTTATAGCGCCGCAGTGATTTACTTAAGGTATCGCCGCAATTTATTTTTCCTGAAATTTCATTATATAGCGGCGGGACAAGCAAAGGAGTTGACGCTGACTCTGGTGCCGGCGGCACTGAAGCAATGGCTGAAGGAGAACTATCCTGACCTGACGGGCTGAGGAAATGAAATAAAAAGCCGAAACATAAAAAACCGACAATAAATAATATATTTTTATGAAGAGTCACAATAATATCCAAAATTAGATGTTTTTTTGTAACTGCTCACAGGGCACCAGTAAGCTGCACCAGCCTTATCACGCACAGCTAAAGCACACGGAGTCTCACTTCGTTCGCTTACCTCTGAACAGTTACAGGTCAGTGGTTTGGGCAGTTTTTCACCCCTACCTGAATAGTTACTTTATTTTTAGCAAAAACTCCTACGTATTACAAGTTGCATTTTCTGTTCCAAAAGAAAAACATAAATCATTGGCCTTTAGTGGGAAAAAAACTAGGCCAATATGATTTTTGCTGGTAATATTTTCCGTCTATTTAATTCTATTGACATGATTAACGGATTTAATCTGCCGTTCATCCTGCTGATCCAGACAGACACGTTTAACAATACAAAAGGAGTTTTAAAAATAAAATGGCTTTAATCGTCCAGAAATTTGGTGGAACCTCTGTGGCGAATCCAGAGAAAATAAAAGCAGTTGCCGACAAGGTCGTGGACTATCATCGTCTGGGAAACCAGATGGTTATTGTGTTATCGGCCATGGCCGGCGAGACTAATCGTTTTATTGAACTGGCCGCACAGGTTCAAGAATTCCCCGATGCCAGGGAAATGGATGTCATCCTGTCCAGCGGTGAACAGGTTACCGTGGCTCTCTGTGCAATGGCAATCAAGGAGGATGGAGTAGACGCTGTGTCCCTGCTTGGTGATCAGGTTAAAATCAGGACAGATACTTCCCACACCAGGGCCCGAATTGAGGATATTGACACTGAATTAATAAAAAAACATCTAAAAGACGGAAAAATTGTCGTGGTCGCGGGATTTCAGGGTGTAACTGATTATAATGATATTACTACCCTGGGACGGGGCGGATCAGACACTACCGCTGTGGCCCTGGCCGCTGCTCTGCAAGCTGATAAGTGCGAAATTTTTACGGATGTTGAAGGGGTTTATACCACTGATCCGAATATTCATTCAGGTGCTCGAAAAATTGACCGTATTTCCTATGACGAAATGCTTGAGCTTGCCAGTCTCGGAGCCAAAGTTCTGGATATCAGGTCTGTTAGTTTTGCGAAAAGATACAATGTCCCTGTTCATGTCCGTTCCACTTTTACTGATAAAGAAGGAACATGGGTAGTTGAGGAGGAGAAGGAAATGGAGTCAATGCTGGTTTCAGGAGTAACATATAATAAAAATGAAGCGCGAATTACTATTTCCAAAGTACCGGATACACCGGGTATTGCTTCAAAAATTTTTACTCCTATCTCTAATGCCGAAATTATTGTTGATATGATTATTCAAAATACCAGGGCCGGTGCTCTTACGGACATGACGTTCACTGTACCCCGGCTTGATTATGACCGGGCCATGGAGGTTGTAAAAAAAGTAGCCGATGATGTTGGGGCTGAAAGAGTGGATGGTTCCAGAGAAATAACCAAGGTTTCAGTGGTTGGGGTAGGGATGCGTAATCATTCCGGTATTGCTACCACTATTTTTCAGGTATTGGCCAGGGAGGGGATTAATATCTCCATGATAAGCACCTCGGAAATTAAGGTTTCCTGTGTTATTGACGAAAAATATACTGAACTGGCGGTGCGGGCTCTGCATGATGCCTTTGCCCTCGATAAAGACAACGTGACGGATGACAGCCATGAGTAAACAGATTACAATTTACGATACCACCCTGCGGGACGGAACCCAGGCAGAGAATTTTAATCTTTCAGTTGAAGATAAAATCAGGGTCAGCCTCAAGCTTGACAAACTGGGAATTGATTTTATCGAAGGTGGCTGGCCTGGCGCTAATCCCGCCTCCTCGGAATTTTTTAAGGAAATACGCAATTATGATCTGCACCATTCACGGATTGCCGCTTTCGGCAGTACCAGAAATTTTAAAAATATGGCGAGTGCCGATCCTAATCTTCTGGCTTTAGTTGAAGCTAAAACTCCGGTAATTACTATTTTCGGCAAGACCTGGGATATCCATGTCACTGATGCCCTGCGGATTAAACTGGATGATAACCTGCTGATAATTGAAGATTCTCTTCGTTTCTTAAGACCTCATGTCAATAAGCTGTTTTATGATGCCGAGCATTTTTTTGATGGTTTCAAAGCAAGTCGGGATTATGCCCTGACAACCCTTGACCGGGCAGTTGCCGGCGGGGCTGACTGCCTGGTTCTCTGTGACACAAATGGCGGCACCCTGCCCCATGAACTCATTGAAATAATAACTGAAGTTAAAGCGCATTTCAGTAGAGAAGCAAATGATATCGCCCTGGGTATCCATGCCCACAATGATGCGGAAACCGCAGTGGCAAATTCCCTGCTGGCTGTTTCTCTGGGTATCGGTCAGGTTCAGGGAACCATGAACGGTTATGGTGAGCGTTGCGGCAATGCCAATTTGACCTCAATTATGCCGGCCCTGGCCCTGAAAATGGACTATGATTTCGCGGTAGCTGAAAATCTTGAACATCTCAGTGAAACAGCCCGCTATATCAATGAACTGGCGAATCTGCCCCATAACCGCTATCAGCCTTATATCGGCAGCTCAGCGTTTGCTCATAAGGGCGGTATTCATGTTGCCGCGGTAAAACGTAATCCCTTGACCTATGAGCATATTGAACCGGAAAAGGTAGGAAATATTCGCCGTATCCTGATCTCTGACCAGTCAGGGCGCAGCAATGTCCTGCATAAGGCCAAAAAATTCGGCATAGACCTTGACAGTAAAGATCCGGTGGTAACTGCTATCCTGAAGGACTTGAAAGATCTCGAAACTCAAGGTTTTCAATATGAAGGAGCCGAGGCATCTTTTGAACTGCTGATGCGCTCAGCACTTGGGGCCCGACGGCGCTATTTTGACTTGAAAAGTTTTCGGATTATTAATCAGAAAACAGACATGGATCAGCCGCCCCAGGCCGAGGCAACCATCAGGCTGGAGGTTGGCGGTGAAATGGTTCATACCGCAGCCCTGGGCGAAGGCCCGGTTAATGCCCTGGATAATGCTTTACGCAAGGCCTTGACCAGGTTTTATCCTGCCCTGGCTGATATGTGGCTGAACGATTACCGGGTTCGAGTTTTAGCAAGCGAGCATGGCACCGGAGCCAAGGTAAGAGTGCTGATTGAATCCTGCGATAAAACTTCAACCTGGGGTACAGTCGGGGTCTCTCATGATATTCTTGAAGCCAGCTGGCAGGCTCTGGTCGACAGTATTTCTTATAAATTGATGAAAGATGCCCAGGAACAGCAGAAATAACAACGATCTCAGGCCAACTGTGCTTTTGGTTCTGGGGCTGTTGATTTTTTTCATTAATCTGTTCCCTGCTGTGGCGGACTATTTGCCCGCCAAGGCAGACAGAGAGGAAATTAACATTGTTCGGTTTGAGGAGGCAGGTTCCAGCCTGTCGCCTCAGGCCGGGTATCTCTTTTTTCATCCCATCTCAATAAACCAGGCTGACGAAAACCTGTTTGCCGCTATTCCCGGTATCGGCCTCGACATCAGTAGACGAATTATCGCTCTCAGAACCAGGAAAACTTCTTTTACCAGGCTGGAAGAACTGCTGGAGGTGAAAGGAATCGGCCCAAAAAAATTTGCAAATATGAAAAAATTCTGCTGTCTTTAGTACCTTAGAATTAATTTTCGTGTTTTTTACACCCCTCAAGGGGGTACTGAAAAGAGTGGCAAGAAATTGAAAACTTTCTTTGAAATAAACAACTCGAAG
>JANTFJ010000118.1 GCA_024763495.1 Desulfobulbaceae bacterium
TTATCGCGAGCGTTGAAACGGGCACATGGCGGCATCCCTGAAACGCTTACAGGCCGTGCCTTCTCAAAAGTCAAGGTGTGGTTTATTGATCTCTATCGAACATTTAAAGGGATAGAGAAGGGTAGCTTTTACCCAACCCGAATATTTACCGACTCCGTTCGGTGCCCTGTGAGCAGTTACCTTGTTTTTTATCCCCCGTCAAGCGAGGACAGAACTGAGTGACAGCTTCTCAGGAGTAAGGCACTGATTTATTTTTGAGTGAACCCTTAGCAGATTTAAACCATATCCATAATAGTCTGGGCTACCTGATCCAGAGGCACAACTTTGTCAACACAGCCGGTGGCAATAGCCTCCTTGGGCATGCCGAAGACCACGCAGCTTTTTTTGTCCTGGGCAATGGTCTTAGCTCCGGCCTGCTTCATTTTTTCCAGTCCCTGGGCGCCATCCCGGCCCATCCCGGTTAAAATAACGCCAATAGCGTTGGCTCCACCATAAGCGGCAACGGAATTAAACAGGAGATCTACAGCCGGTCGCTGGTGGCAGACCAGGGGGCCGCCCTTGACATTAACAAAATAGCGGGCTCCACTGCGACGCATGATCATGTGATAATTACCGGGCGCGACAAGGGCATGGCCGGGAATCACCGAGTCCCCGTCCTCCGCCTCTTTAACTGAGATTTTGCACAATTTATCTAAACGCCGGGCAAAACTGGTGGTAAATTTTGCCGGCATGTGCTGGACAATTACTATGCCCGGCACATTTACCGGCAGACTGACCAGTACATCTTTCAGGGCTTCGGTTCCACCGGTGGAGGCACCGATGGCTATAATTTTATTAGTGGTTTTGCTGAGTGAGCGTTTGGCTGTAACATTTTGTGCTACTTTTCGGGGCGGCCTGCTGGCCGCCATGTTTACCCGGGAAGCACCGCGAATTTTCTCGGCCAGCTGAACGCTCATATCCCCGACGGAATAGGCTTCGCCCGGCTTTGAAATCACATCAACCGCCCCAAGCTCCATGGCCTCCATGGCCAGGGAGCCCCCTTCTTCAGTAAGGGAGCTGACAATAATAACCGGCAGGGGGTAATGTTTCATCAATTTGCCCAGAAATGTTAATCCATCCATTCTGGGCATTTCAATATCCAGGGTGATAACATCCGGTTTTAAGGCGACAATCTTTTCCCTGGCCACATATGGATCAGGGGCAGTGCCGATTATTTCAATATCTTTTTCTCTGGATAATTCATCGGTGAAGACTTTGCGGACAACAGCAGAATCATCAACAACCAGTACACGTATTTTTTTCATGGGGTACATCCCGAAGCCTTCAATTTCGTGTATTTATAAGGTTTACCGACAGCGCTCAATAAAGTACACCCGGATGGCGACAATCCCATAACTGTAAACACTTACAGATTGATTACATCTTCGGCCTTTTCCATCTCCATGAACATATCAGCCATGGCAAACTGTAACTCTTCCGGGGTTATGCCGAATCTTTCCAGCCCTTGACCATGGAGTTCTGTCGCCAGGCCATCGGCTCCAACCCCGATTCCCATGGTTATGACCAGGCTGTTAGCCAGAGCCACCAGGGCGGTAAGCTCATCCTGTTCCAGGGCATCAGGATCATGATGATGTTTAACAGCTTCAATTTGATCCTGGGGGAATTCCCATTTTTTCAGAATCATCGCCCCGAGATCGGCATGAGTAATGCCAAGATAAGCTTTTTCCGCCATGACAAATGAGCATTGTTCCTCCTTTACTTTCTTGGTAATTTTTTCAAAATCATCGGCGACAAAACTGCTCATGAATCTCTTGCCTATATCATGGAGCAGGCCACAGGTAAAAGCACTGCCGGAATTTACCCCTTTTATATCACGAACCAGCAGTTTAGCCATAATCCCGACAGCAACGGAATGTTTCCACATATCGCCCTGCTCCAGTTTGTAGCCTGCTCCTACCTCGCCCCGGAGAAATTTGGCACTGCTGCTGGCAATGATTATGTCCTTCAAAGTAGCGTTTCCCAGGATTACCAGGGCCTCATCAAGGGAGGCTACCTTCCTTGGCAGCCCGAAGTAAGCGGCATTACACATCTTCAGAACATTAGCGGTAATCGAGGGATCATACTGTATTACCTCAGCCAGTTGATCCGCCTCCACATCAGGATCCCTCAGCAGTTCCAGAACCCTGATCGCCACCTTGGGGAAGGGCGGGATATGTTGAATAAGGCTGATAATTTCTTCTAATCTGCTCATATCTCCATTTCTCCCCGGCCCGGCATCTTCAGCCTGGTGATTCCCGTACCGATTTCCAGGCTGACTGTCCGATTAACCGTACCGCCTACATCTTCTTTGCTCAGGGTAATATTGTTTTTTTCAAACAGCAGTCGCATAATCCGGTAATTGCGTCTGCCTATATTAAAAATGCCCGCGGAATCCATAATCTGGGCACCGCCAAAGGCTTTGACCACCAGTCTGTTTTTCTTGGCCCCCAGTTTATATGTTTCCTTAAAAAGCAGAGGAATACCAAAGTTGGCAAACATAAATGGTCGTTGTCTCGCCCTTTCTTCGTCTCGCTTGGCCTCGGGCAGCATATAGTGCAGCAGTCCCCCAACCTTAAGCACCGGATCCCAGACTACCAGGCCTATGCAGGAACCAAGAGAATATGTAATTAACATATCATCAGGATTTTTGCTGACTTTCATGTCAGATATGCCAATAATCATTTTGTTCAATTCAAACCACCCGGCCCAGATAAACTGGAAGAGAAATGTAACTATTCAGGTAGGGGCGAAAAACTGCCCAAGCCACCGACCTGTAACCAGTTATGTTGTTTTTAATAGAGACTGAAGTTTTTGTAATGTTGTATTGCCGCTTATTTTTGATAAGCGGTAGGGGCCACCCTGGAAAATGAATGTTTAATTGCTGACAGGCTTTCAGAATGGCCGATAAATAGATAACCACCTGGTTGCAGGCAGCGATAAAATTTAGCGACTAACTCCTCCTGGGTTTTTTTGTTGAAATAAATCATTACATTTCGACAGAAAATCACCTGAAAGGGCTCGGGCCAGGTAAAGCGATGCATCAGGTTAAAACGCTGAAAGGTTATCATGTCGCGAAGATGGTCCTTAACCTTTACATAACCACTGCTTTTGCCGGTGCCTTTCCGGAAATTTTGGCGTAAAATTTCCGGGCTGAGCGAGGCAATCCGGTTCCTGTCATATACCCCGTTTTGAGCTATATTTAATACCTTGGTTGAAAGGTCGGTAGCCAGCACGGAACATTTCCAGCCGGGCTTGTTCGCAAAGAAATCATTGAGGACAATTGCCAGGGTATAAGGCTCTTCTCCGGAAGAACAGGCTGCCGACCAGAACGACAGCTTATGCTGTGCAGCAGCGTTTTTTATTAGTTCAGGGAGAACCGTTGCGCTTAGATAATCAAAATGACCTTTTTCTCGAAAAAACGAGGTAAAATTTGTTGAAACAGAATCAAGGAGTTGAATAATTTCCTCCCCGCTTTTATCATTTACCACATAATCATAGTAAGATTCAAAAGAGTCAAAACCACATTTTCGTAACCGTTTGCCCAACCTGGCATTCAGCAGTTCTTTTTTTTCATCGGTCAGGTAAATTCCACTCTGTTCAAAAACCAGTCTGCTGAAATTTTTAAAGAGTTTTTCGTTGAGAGGCTTAAAGTTAAAATTCATACCTGGTAAGCGCCTTAATCAGCTTCAGGCTCTGGTAATCCTGACTCAAGCGCGAACTGTTCCAGTGCCCCTTCCTTACCGATAACCCGGTCAACATCAAGAATAATTTTAACCTCGTTTTTAATTTTGGCCATCCCAAGAATATTTTTCGTATCCAGGTTGTTTGTCCCGAAGACAGGGGGAGGCTCGATCTGATCTTCTACAATATTTAATACTTCTGAAACGGAATCAACCAGCATACCTACTTGAATAGATCCGGAAGAACCATCAACCTCAACCACGATGATACACGTCCGGTCATCAAATGGTTTAGATTTCATGTTAAATTTGGTTCGCAGTTCAATAATGGGAATTACCCGGCCCCGCAGATTAACCACACCTTTAACATAGGTTGGTGTCTGGGGTACCGGGGTTATCTCCATGAGGCCGATAATCTCCCTGACTTTGAGAATGCTAACCCCATATTCCTCATTACCCAGGGAAAAGGTTAAATATTTTCCCTCAAGATCGCCAAGGCTTTCACTGGGTTCTGCCGCGGTTTCTTCAATTTCTTTCATGATTTTCCTCAACAAGGGTAGTGTTCATGGAGCGCTTACGTTACAACTACTCAACCTTATGGGATTCCTCATCCACATTTTCAACTTCGTCACTGGCCGCAAATAAACCGGCCAGGTCAAGAATCAAGCCAACCAGGCCATCACTTAAAATTGTGCCGCCGGCCAGTCCGTTAATATCCTTCAAGTAGCCGCCGAGACTTTTGATAACGACCTCCTGCTTGCCCAGCAATTCATCCACCAGTAGAGCGCGCTGGCGGCCTTCATTTTCCACCACTACCACAATTCCTTCGCAGGGGTCGGTATATTTTGCCTCTACATTAAATAATTCATGGAGACGAATGATCGGGATAAGCTGATCTCTGATTAACAGGGTCTCACCCCGGCCATGCACAGTATTGTAATTTTCCCTTGCCGGCCGCAGGGACTCCTGAATAGCGACAGTGGGGATTATATATCGTTCCGAACCTACCTTGACAATAATGCCGTCAATAATTGCCAGGGTAAGCGGCAGTCGCATGACAAACAGGGACCCCTCGCCCGGAGTAGACTGTAACTCCACGGTGCCTCGTAATTTTTCCACCCCTTTTTTTACGACATCCATACCTACGCCCCGGCCTGAGACATCGGTTATTTTGTCGGCTGTGGAAAAACCCGGCAAAAAAATTAAATTATTAATTTCAAAATCATTTAGATTATCATTTTCTTGAATAAGCCCCCGATCCATGGCCTTCTGGCGTATCTTTTCTGTTGCTACTCCCTCACCGTCATCCTCAATTTCAATAACAATATTTCCACCTTTCTGATATGCCGCTAATCTGACGGTGCCGGTAGGTGATTTGCCTGCTTTTTTCCTTAGTTCCGGAGGTTGGATACCATGATCAACAGAATTGCGCATCATGTGAACCAGGGGGTCGTAAATGGAATCAACCATATTTCGGTCAATCTCGGTTTCTTCACCAATCATGACCAGATCTACCTTTTTGGCTGTTTTTTTGGATAAATCACGGACAAGGCGGGTCATTTTTTGAAAAGTCTGGCGAATGGGAACCATGCGCATCGACATGGCAGTCTTCTGCAGTTCCGTGGTTATCCGGGAAAGCTGGGCAAAATCCTTTACCAGTTTGGGATCGGCAATGCCGGTCACCAATGGATTCTGGCGAACCATGGCCTGCATTATAACTAATTCTCCTACCGCGTTAACCAGGCCGTCAAGTTTATCTACCGCAACCTTGATAGCAGCCTGGGTCTTGCTTTTCTTTTTTCTCGGGCCTGGTTTGGCCGGCAATGGCTCAACAGCAGCCTCCGGTTTTTTGTTTGTCGCTGGAGGAGGCTCGA
Organism: Desulfobulbaceae bacterium; assembly: GCA_024763495.1. Taxonomy (GTDB): domain Bacteria; phylum Desulfobacterota; class Desulfobulbia; order Desulfobulbales; family SURF-16; genus JANTFJ01. The sequence goes on from JANTFJ010000118.1 coordinate 5,594, forward strand.
TGTTTGTCGCAGGCTTTGAAATGTCTGCAGGTGGAACCGGCTCGACAGCTGGTTTGCCGGGCGCAGGCAGGGATGGAGCAGGAGCGGCAGGGGAGGCGTCATCGCCATTACGCAGGGCTTGAATGGTATTTACATATCCACTGATATCAACAGGTTTAAAGGCTTCAGGGCCCTGCTCCAGAACATCGCTGACATTCTGTACCATATCACGGAGAGCGTCACCAACATTTAAAACAACATCAATTATTTCCGTAGTCATGGGCCGAACGCCGTTTCGGACATCATCCAGCAGGTTTTCCGTGGTGTGGGCCAGGGTATTGATGGTTTTAAGGTTAAGAAAACCTGATACTCCTTTAATCGTATGAAATGGTCGGAAAATATTATTGATTATTTCCAGGTCATCCGGACTTTGTTCTAATTCAAGAACATTAACCTCAATAGCCTCCAGATGTTCATAGGCCTCGCTGATAAAACCGGAGAGCAGGTCAGGATCCTGCATAAAATCAGGGACAGAACCCTCGCCCAGGGATACGCCGGCCTCCTCGGCTGCTGCCGGAGGCTGTGCCGGTTGTTCCGGCTCCTCGGCCGCGGGCTCGTCAGCATCTGTTATTTTAACTTCTTCAATGTGATTAATAAGTTCGGAAATATCAAAATGCTGATAATGTTCAATCCCGTTATCAGCAACATTTTTCACATTTTGAATCATGTCCTGGAGCATATCCCGCACTTTTAAAATCACGTCAGTGATAACGGAATCCAGGGAAAGCAAACCCTGGCGCACCCTGTCAAGCAGTCCTTCGGTTTTATGGGCCAGACGATTAATGTCCTCAAGGTCAACCAGGGCAGAGGTACCCTTTATTGTGTGAAAGGCCCGGAAGAGCGCGTTAATGCTTTCCTGGTCACCGGGATTTTGTTCAAGTTCCAGAATCAGGTTTTCTATACTTTCCAGATGCTCAAATGATTCTTCAATAAAACCGGCGAGCAGTTCCCTGTCCTGGAGGAACCTGGTGTCAATTTCCGGTTTTTTTTCTAAGGGAGATGATTCGTCCCGGGGCGGAGAATCAGGGGTGGATTGCAGTATGTCCGGCTTGCAGCCCATTTGCTGGAGATGGTCAATAAATTTAGTGGTGATGGCCTGGTCTTCCAGCCCGGCCCGCTCCAGTTCCTGCATCATGGCTACACACTGACCAAGATGATCATAATTTTCGGTGGAATCCGATATCTCGGCCATTATAATCTGGCCCAGAGCCGCATGAAAGGCCTTGGCCATTTCCCGTAACAGCGGCAATTGACAATCTTTGCCGGCGGAAATTTCTTCCGCCAGCTCAAGCAGTTCACCAACGGCTGACAAATCGCCGGGTTCGACCATCATTATTTTTACTGCTATATCATCCAGTATAGCGGAAATAGATCTGGCAACCATAAAAGTTCCTGACAGAAAATGTGCAAATATGTTTTTTCTTCAACTGTAACTACTCATAGGGTAAGGGTTTACTCAAAAATAAATTAGTAGTGGTAACTGCTCGGAGTATCCCTCTGGTCGCTTACCTGATTTGAGAAAAATGGCTATTCTCGGACAACCTCCCAGGTCTGCCTGTTACCCACAATGTACCTATCGCAAAATCAACAAGTTACAAGCATGTCAGCCGTCCACTGATGACCAATGTCTCTTTTCCTGACTACGAGAATTAATGGCTTAAGTATAGGCCGCTTGTATTAGAAAGATGTGGGTAACAGGCAGTCCTGGTAAACATCATTTTGCATAATTTATACAGTTACCTGTAGGAGCCCAGCCCTCTGGGCGATAAAAAATGGAGCAAAGCTCATCACATGGATCGCCCAGAGGGCTGGGCTCCTACAGGAGCT
>JANTFJ010000119.1 GCA_024763495.1 Desulfobulbaceae bacterium
TTCCGGCTAAAAACATGCCGGAATGACGAATCGCCTATTAATTTTTTGCCATAACAAGTCGAATTTATAAGTAAAATAATAAGTCCGAAAGTTGAGTTATGAGTTTTAAGGTGTGAGTAGTTATGGTTAATTTTTATATATAAGCACGGATTGCTTTTACAGTTGTAGGTCAGGGTGCGAGCGAAGCGAGTTCCCTGACAACATCAACTGATTGAGGCAAGAGGAGAAAAAGCATGACAGGCAACTCTCAGAAGCTGACAACGGAAGAGTCGGACAAACGCAACAGGCTAAAGCAGGAAAAGCCGCATGTCTATGACAAGATAATGAAATATGATGAAAAGGTGAAGAGGGGAGAAAGTATCGCGATTCTTCAATTTCAATATGATTATGCCTGTAATCTCCGCTGCAGCCACTGTTGCATTACCCGGTTGCGCTATAAAACCAAGAGTCGTTTTTTTACTATAAATGATGTGAAGGAATTATCCAGACAGGCGGATGAGATGGGACTGGCCCATATCGTTATTACCGGCGGTGAGCCTTTAATATTCCCTGATTTTGATGATATAGTAAAAGCTATTGATCCACAGAAATTTTATATCACCTCTGACACCAATGGCTGGTTTTTAGATGAGAAGCGGGCCAGGCATCTAAAAAGCATAGGCGTAGACAAAATCCAGCTCAGCCTGGACAGTCTTTCCGCCGAAGAACATGATGCGTTTCGCGGTAAAGCCGGTTGCCACCAGAGAGCGCTCAGGGCTATAGACGCGGCTCAGCAGGCCGGCCTTAATATTATACTGGCAACCGTAGTAAGTAAACAAAGGGTCAGATCGCGGGAATTTATAGAATTCCTGGACTTTGCCGGAGAAAAAGGAGTGGCGGTCTTTATTACTTACGCTAAGCCGGTAGGAGCCTGGGAGGGGAATTTTGATATACTTGTAACACGAGAAGACATGGATTATGTCAGGGAATTGGAAAAAAAATATGATGTTTTCACCCACCTGACTCCGGCATATGGCCTTGACCTGGGTTGCATTGCGGTAAAAAGAATGGTCTCGGTAACCAAGTATGGTGATATTATGCCCTGCCCATATATTCATACATCCCTTGGTAATTTTTTTGAAGAACCATTAAAGGATATCATTGCCAGAGGTATGAAAATTAAATTTTTCGGCCAGCACATTGATACCTGCCTGATTGCTGAAGATAGAAATTTTATCCAGAACTATGACGTTAAAAAAATTTATGGAAAACCGCTTCCTGTCCCCTATACCGAAGTTTTCGGCCCGGAAGATTTTCTTGACTGACAGCCGCTGCCCATGCAACAGAATCCTCTGTCCAGAGACCTTGATCATATTTTAAGCCTTAGCGAGGATATCTGGAGTAAATTAAAAGATAAACGGCTTTTTATTACGGGTGGAACCGGTTTTTTCGGCTGCTGGCTGCTCGAGAGCCTGATCTGGGCCAATGAGCGTTTCAACCTTAACGCTTTTGTCATGGTTTTGACCAGAAATGCGGAGTCCTTCAAGGTAAAGGCTCCCCACCTTGCAGGTCATCCCTCAGTCCAGCTTTATTCGGGAGACATCAGGGATTTCACTTTTCCAGCTGGAAGATTTTCTCATATAATTCACGCGGCAGCTACCTCGGCTGTTGCAACCTTCCGGAATGAGGATCCCCTGGTTAAGTTCGATACTGTTGTCCAGGGAACCCGCCATGTCCTTGATTTCGCGATCCAGTGTGGAGCCGAAAAATTTCTTTATACCAGTTCTGGCGCTGTCTATGGCAGGCAGCCAGCAGATCTCACTCATATTTCAGAAGATTTCAGGGGAGCGCCCGACCCTGTTGATCCCATATCCGTCTGGGGAGAAAGTAAACGGGCGGCCGAGCTTCTCTGTACTCTTTACCACGCCCGCTTCGGCCTTGAAACAAAAATAGCCCGTTGTTTCTCTTTTGTCGGCCCTTATCTCCAACTAAATATTCATTACGCGGCCGGCAATTTTATTCGTGACGGCCTGGCCGGTGTTCCTCTTAAAATTAACGGCGATGGTACGCCACGGAGGTCGTTTTTGTATGCCGCTGATCTCGCGGTATGGCTGTGGACCATATTCTTAGAGGGCGAGCCAGGCTGTGTTTACAACGTAGGGTCTGAAGAGGAATACAGTATCAGCGAACTGGCCCATACGGTTGCCCGCTGTTTTTCACCCCAACCCGAGGTCTTGACTGCCCGACAGCCAGGCCCGGAAAATAACATTGAACATTATGTCCCCGCAACCGGCAAGGCAGAACAGCATCTTGGCCTCAGGCAGACTGTCGCCTTACCTGAAGCTCTTGCCGAAACAATAAAATATTACCGGCAGGCCACGCCCGCAACGAAGAGAGATTTATGAAAAAAGCACCCTTGGTCAGCATAATGATTCCCAACCGGAATCATGCCGGGTTTCTTGGAACCTGTATCGAAAGTGCCCTGAATCAGACTTATGATAATATAGAGATTGTCGTGCTGGACAACTGTTCCGATGACAACTCCATTGATGTTGCTTCACGATATATTAACAGGGGGGTATCGGTCTGCCGTAATCCTCATAATATTTTTAATAACAGTTACAAGGTGTTATCACGTCTTACCCAGGGTAAATACATGACACTTCTCTGCGCTGATGATCTGATTAAGCCTGAATTTATCAAAAAATGTGTAAATATTATGGAAAAGAATTCCGAGGTTGGATATGTTCATTGTGAACGAGATTATATTGACACCTATGGCAAAATTACCGAACTTGACCCCTTTTACAACTGCAGCTTTATTGCTCCTGGTCATTCCGCTTTGCCTATTTATATGCTTACTGATGTCGCCCAGCCTGCCCAGTGTCTTTTCAGACGTTCCACTTTTAACAGCGTCCATGGTTATGATACTGAATTTGATCATACCAACGCAGACAAAGAACTCTGGTTCAAATTATCACTCATATCCGATTATGCCTACCTCCGTGAAAAACTAGCCTTAATCAGAATTCATGAAGCCCGGGAATCCATAATCGGCTTCAGAAATTTTTTTCATCCTCTGGCCATGTACCTGTCTATTGACAGCCAGGCTAAACGTGGCGCTCTTAGTGGATGTTCAAATGTAGTTGAACGATTGCCGGCTGCCTTTGAAAAGCTGGCCGGGGAGTCGTTACAGATTGCTCTTTCCTGCCTCAAGGAAAACGACCGGGGACTTGCTAAAAAATATCTGCTTTTTTCCCGGATCGTATTCTCTGATATTGTCAACACTGAAAATTTTAACAACGTCAGTGAACTTTGCGCCCGTGATGATGACACCTTTAAAAACTCAAATGATGATGTTGAAAATGTTTTTGTCTATCGAAAAAGAAGTTATCCTCCTCCTGAAGGTTACACGATGATAGAGGAGAACCATTACCAATGAAAAACATATATAATGTAGTCGTCCTGCTGCTGACTGACAACTGCCTGAAGCAAATCGACACAAGCATAGAAAGTATCCATAGCCAGACATTTGAGCAAAAACGGCTCAAAATAGTTGCCGTTGATAATGGATCAACTGACGGCACTTACGAAAGGCTTATTAAATACGCCCGGGAAAGCGAGCTGGCGGTTTTTCGTCTCCGGGAAAGATTTCTGCCAACCAGGCTGCTATGTCACGCTCTAAGTTTTTTAGATTATATCAATTACAAATACATAACCATCCTGCGACCGGGAGATATCCTTTATCCCGATTTTATTGCCAGGTGCGCGGATATTATGGAAAAATACTCCGACTGTGAACGGGGCATACTCATATCGGAAACCGACATTCGGGAAGAATCAGGCAAACTGAAACAGCAATCTCCCATATTTACCAATAACTGTATATTGCGCAAAAAGGTTCATTACCCCTATCTCCTGACAACCGGATTTGAACATAAAGTGCAATCTTTTTACTGCAGGGGAATGATTCCCCTGATTCTTCCAGAGCTCCCTTTTGCCGTTGATCATACTGCCTGGTTCAAGATGGCCAATTATTTATTTGCTAATGACTGCATTTATATCAGGGAAAGCCTTTCCGCCATCCGGGATACGGCTTATGAAGATCCCGTCCATGAACTTATGTTGAGATTATACCAGATAACCAGGTGTGAAATCACAAGCAGCCATCGCCCTGCGGATATGCCACCAGGCTATACGGGCAAGGTTCCTTCCGCTAAGCAGGTTAGAGACCGGCTATGTCGACTGGCTTTAAAATATGCGGCCCAGGCTGTAAATCAGGGGAATAACAAGATTGCCGATAAAATATTGCTGTTTATTGAGATGGTAGAGGCTGATATTCTCAACAATGAAGAATATAACCTGGTAAAACAGGCAATAAAAAACAGCGATCATTTGGAAATGGAAAAATTTCGACCGGCATGGGAAACTGTTTCACCCCCGCAAGGTGCTGTTATAATATAAATACCGGGTATCGCGGGCAGGTTCAGGAACAATAAAAAAACGTAAATGATCGGATAGCACTCCTCCTTCGCCCGTTTAGGCGTGATTCATATAGTATACTATAGTGAACACGCCGAAATGAACAAATCCGGGGCACTATCCGAACATTTAAAGGGGTAGAGAAGGGTAGCTTTTACCCAACCCGAATATTTACCATTAGGCGCTTAGGTGCTTACCCCATGAATAGTTACCAATAAGGAACAATATAATGGCATACGCAATTGAACAGGTTGACATTCCATGGATCGTCCGCGATTCATTGAAGCACTTTACCGCCAGAACTGACCTGAAAAACAAATCAACTATGATCTATTCCGCCGGAGTCCTTACGGGTGAAATATTACATCAAGGTTTGATTGACCCGGCAACTGTAAGTGCTGTAATTGATCGAGCGCCGAAATTTTCAGGTCAGTCAATAGCTGGAATAAAGATTATCCCTCCAGAGGAAATTAACAATAACAGACCTGATATTATCATTATTCTATCCCCCAGGTTTCACGAATCAATCTATGCCGCACTGCAGCCGGATTGTAAATCGTTGGGAATTGAATTAATCGATGCCTGTGGTACTCATCCGACCTATGAACGTTTCCCTGGAATTTCCCTGGCTGATTTTCCTTCCGAGACAATTATTCTAAGCGATTTCCTTCCCTGCGATGAACGGAGATCCTTTCGCTGTCCAGCTGATTTAGCAAAACTGGACACCCTGCCTGCCGAAGTGCTGCTATGTTATGAAAGTGATCAGGCCCTTGCTGTCAGCGCAAGAGAACTTATTGACCTTGGGATAAAATTTCGCGGCTATGGAAATGCCCATGGTTCATCATGGGATGCTTCACCCGATTTTGAGGCACCGCAGGGATTCTGTCCTAATGTCATGTTCAAGGATGATCTTATCAGGCAGGCAATACTGAAAAGCAGAGAGCTTTGCGCCAGATGGGATATCTGCCACCATTTTGATGTCCGGGATTTTGGCAATCTCCTGCAGTTCATCCGGGAAACCAGCAGTCTTGCCGGTGATTATGTGGAAATCGGGGTATACCGGGGAACCTCGGCTGTGGTGGCGGCAACCTACATGAAACTTTCCGGTGATAAACGTCATGTCTGGCTGCTTGATACCTATGAAGGATTTTCATATACTGCGGCAAAAGAGAGTGCTGACGCAGTGTGGAGCGGTACCCATCTTGACACATCGCAGGATTTTGTCGCATCAGTAGTTGGAAAAACCGGAAAAAAAATTAAAACCAGGAAAGTTAATATTGTCGAAGACAAGCTGCCGGAAGAGATAAAGCAGATCGGTATAGTTAATATTGATGTTGACCTGTATGAAGCTATCCACCATGCTCTTTTTAAAGTTGCACCACTGGTTGTCAGGGGAGGCATGATTATATGTGAAGACTACGGCCATACACCTGGGCTTGCCGGAGCTGAACTTGCCGTAAGGGAATTTCTCCAACAAAGGGGAGATCAATTTATTAAATTATATTTTGAAAGTGGTCAGCTTTGCTTAATCAGGCGGTAGAAAATTTAAAAATATACTCATCATAACTGCTCACAGGGCACCGAATCTTCGGAATCTCGCAGCTTGCTTACCTCCGCCATCAGCCCGGCTTACGTATGACTATGGCGGCACCGGACTGGGCCGGAAATATGCGGTACCCTGTAAACAGTTACAATCAGGGGGGGGGGAGGTTCCGCATTTACCCCGTGAGTAGTTACAAATTGTCTTGACTATGGGGTTCACCTCACCGCACTTTTAACGATCTGCCCAGCTGACCGGGGGAAGCTCATCTATATTCTTCCTTCCCAGCATTCGATAGAATACTCTCCTGGCTTTTATAAGAAAACTCCTGGGCAAAGGGATAAGAATAACAGGTAAAAGAAGCACAAACTTAAACCGCAACCTGGACGAAAGACCGAAAAATATTTCACTCAGACAAGGCCAGAAACTTTCAACATGGGAGGATTTTTCCATTGCAATCCAGAAAGCCAGAGTCTTAATAAAACCCTGTTCAGTCCATTGCTCGATAATTTTTTCTTTAATATAATCCTCTTTCAAAAGTCCGGCATTTTTCACCCATTCTTTGAAAAGAAACAGGGGCGACATTTCCATAACACTTTCCATATTACGAAAAATTAATTCTTCCCTGGCAACATAGATTGAATAATTTTCTTGAATGGTCTTGGTAATAAACAAAATTGAAGGGAATAACCGGGGAGCATTCACATAACAATGGGTATCAAAATCTGCTGATTTAAATATAAGTGCCGGCCAAAAGGCACATGCCCTATGATAGGTTGCATCTTCATCAATTAGCTGCCTGACAGTAGAAGCCCCGCAGCCATCCCATCCAAGATGCGGCACTTGCCGGGACGCGACATAAATAAGATCGTACTTACAACTCTCAATCGCAGCAATAATATCATCAGCATTAGTAAAATCATAATTATCATCATCACATAAAACCCAGGTATAGAGATATGTTGACAACTCTACCGCCCGGAGATAATTATAATCACCACCAATATTTCTATTATGCCTGACTATATGATAATCACTGAACCTGTTGCTGTAGGCAGTTGCAACTCGTGAGGTGTCATCAGTCGACTTATTATCAAGCACAGTAAATCGGCAATGACGAAATGGACTTTCACTTAACTGACGCAAAGTATTTTCCAGCAAAGGAGCCCTGTTATATGTTATAAGAAATATCTCAAGGATATTTTCAATAGAAGGAGACTTTGGCATTTTTATCGCAGGATCATCATCGTTATTCACCCAGGAGGTTGTCCGAGAATAAACATTTTTTCTCAAATCAGGTAAGCGCCAGACTCCGAGGCATTTTGAAAAAATAAGCACAGAGTTGGGCAGGTAAGCGAGGTACGAGACTCCGCAGAAAGGGCATTCTCGG
>JANTFJ010000120.1 GCA_024763495.1 Desulfobulbaceae bacterium
TGAACTGTAACTGTTTACAGGGTGTCGGAGATTTTCGTGATCAGACTGGCGCAGCATACTGGTGCTATGTAAGACAGGCTGATCGCGGAAATATACGATGCCCTGTGAGCAGTTACAATTTTTATAGACAAACCAGCCTGCCAGGGCACCAGCAATTAAAAATAACAGCAGCAGCAGTAACATTCGTCCTTTATGGCTTTCTTTACGCTGCTCCGGCAAGGCAAGTTTCTGTTCACCGGGAATCTGGAATTCCTCGACACAATCGCGGGCGATATCAACGGTAACCCTGGGCTTACTTTCAGCGAATCCGCTGAGCAGGGCGTGATCACACAAGATATTAATCAAGCGGGGGGTTCCGCCGCTTTCCCGATGAATCAAATCCACGGCATCAGCTGAAAAAAGATCAAAACGACTGGCCCCGGCTTTGCGCAGGCGAAACAAGATATAATTCCGGCTTTCCTGGTTGGAAAAAGGCTGGAGATGAAAACGAATTCCAATCCTCTGGCGCAGGGGTAAGAGCCGTTCGTCGGAGAGCCTGTCGTTAAGTTCTGGCTGACCAACCAGAAAAATACTCATAACCTTGACATTCTCGCCATCCTGGTTGGAGAGCAGCCTGATCTCCTCCAGCAGATCAATGGAAACAACATGAGCCTCGTCAATAATCAATAGAACCCGCTCACCCTTTGCTCGGCAGCGGCAGAGAAATTCAGTAAAATCTAGAAAAAATTTTGCTTTATTGCCATTATACTCGGGCAAACCATAACTGGATGATATAAAATAATAAAAATCATCCGCACCCAGGGCAGGGTTAACAATCAGACAGATATGAATTGTCTCGTCAATCGACTTAAGCAGAAGTTGCAGCAAAGTTGTCTTGCCGGTTCCGACATCTCCGGTCAACAGCAGAAAACCCTTCCTGGCTATTACTCCATAACGTAATATAGCCAGAGCCTCCTGGTGGGCTTCACTCATATAAACCACCCGGGGATCAGGAGTCAGATCAAAAGGTTTGCTGTCAAGGCCATAATATTTGGTATACATAGGTTAAAGAACTATCATCCCTTTCCGCCAGAAATAAATAAACAAACCACAAATTGCCAGGCCGGCAATAACAAAAATTGCCGTCCAGAGATAAGTTATTATTTTTTGCCGTTTCAGTTCCTGTGGGGTGCTGATCAGAGGAATAGCACAGCCTAAGGACAGGCCAAGATAATTCTCCAGATCCTCCGGTTCCTTGAAAGAAGTGTCAAAGACATCAAGAGCAAAGGCAATACCGCCCCCCAGTCCCAAGCCAAGCCCGATGGCCACCAACATAATTTTCTTAAAATCAGGTTTAAAGGGTTTTTCCGGCAAATGGGCGGGGTCAATAATCTTGAACTGGCTGCCCTTCTGACGTTTTTCCAGATTTTCGGCTGACTCCGCCTCAAGATTACGAGCGACAAGCAACTGATAATGATTATGAAGCTGTTCATAATCCCTGGTCAGGGCGGCCCACTCCGCCTCCCGGACCGGAGTTGCCTCAATCCACTGCTTATACTGTTCTATCTGGCTGTTAATCTTATTCCTGTTTTTCCGTAACCTCTTAATTTGAATCTGAATATCCTTAAGCTGCATCATCATCTGTTCAAGCTGGGGATCACCATGCCTGTTCCGGGCCTGGCCATCTGCCTGACCAGGTGTCTCACTTCCGGCATCAGCGGAAACGACTTCCTGATTCTGTTCTTCCTCCAGTTTTTTAATCTGTTTCTTAAGCCTCCTTACTTCAGGATGCTTGGCTGTATACCTGGTCAGGAGTTCCTTGAGCCTGGCCCGCATTCCATCCAGCTCTCCCTCGGCGGAAAGGATCTGGGAATCAATAACATCTGCATCAGCATTGCTGAACTGGCGGGCGGCCTGGGCCAGCATATCCTTGCGTAAAGTAATCTGTTCCTGAATCAGTATCTTGGTTCGCTCAAGATCCTGCATACTGTCCTGGTTACTCTGGAGCTGAACCTGGAGAGCGTTTAAACGATTCATGTTGGTCTGGCGCTGGTCAGGCATTTCATTATAATATTTAAGCTTATAATCCCTCATCACCGCCTCTTTTTTGTCTATAGACTCCTTGGCCATACTCAATTCATCCTGGACATAGGCGGAAGTTTCCGAGGCCCGCTCTTCCCGGTAGCGAAGATTTTCCTCAATAAATTTGGCGGCCAGGGCATTGGTAATCCGTAATACCTTTTTGGGATCACTTCCCTGGTAACTTACTTTAAAAATATCACCACGATCAGGCGAAATATCAATATGTTTATCACGCATCACATCAACTACATCTTCCATGGGCAGGGCCATTCTCTGCTCAGGATAAAGATCAAATTCCTTAATCATCGCTTCCAGGCTTGTCCTGCTGGTAATCTGCTGACTGACCGTGGCAACCACTTCCCTGGTTCGAGAACGAATATCATCCGGGGACATCTGGGTGGGATTAATCCGCTGGCGCTGATACTTGATCAGGGCCATGCATTGATAAACTTTAGGAGAACGTAGATAAAGTCCCAGGCCAACAACAACAGCAATAAATAGAAAAGAAATAATAATTTTTTTACGACGTAAGACCAGATCAAGATATTTTTTTACCAGCTGTCGTTGTTCCTGCTCCATATATTTCCTTTTTTTAGTCACTGGTCAGGGAACTCGTTTCCCTCGCACCCTGACCTACACTCTACAGCTATAAATTTTATTATTTTTTATGACATTATAGATTAAGTCGATTTGATTGAAGATCAACTTAAGATATGTTGTATAGTGCGTTGCAGATGACTTGATATTTTATTTCACCATAATGGTGGGCCCAGCCCAGCGAAATCTTTTTTTCAGATATCAAGTCACTTGAAATTAAGGGCTTATACCCAATGAGTAGTTACGTTATTGCTGAATGTACCCCTGAAGCAGAGAATAAAATTCTGCTGTTTCACGATTTGCTACCAGTGTAAAATATCCCTGGCCACGGAAAACTGCAGAAAAACCTGATGATCATTATAATCATCCCGCACAGACGCGTCAGTATTGAAAACATGATAGGCGTAACGCAGTGAAACTGAATACCAGTGCCGGAAGGCATAAGTCAGCCCCATACCGGCATCATAATCATTATCTGTGGTTTCAGTATGTTCTATGGCTCGCGTCCAACTGATGTTTCGTTCATAGACAAACTGGGCATCAAAGCTGATATCCTCGGACAGTTCATAATTAAATCCGGCGTCAAGGGTATAATACTCCCGCAGGTCGTCCCAGCCCCGGCTGCCGGAGAACTCATCAAAACCACCTTCAATACCAAAATAGCAGCTTCCCCGCTGCAGTTCCCTGGTTAACCGTCCATTTGCTTCATATCCCCGCTCATCACCGGCAATATCACGATGCTCATAACTTCCGCCAAGATATGTGGTAAGATGAACCTGGGAACCGAAATCATGTTCCCAGCCAATACCGCTGTTCTGGCTGTTAAAATCATCTGCGGCAGCATCATCATAATCAGTATAGGAAAAATTATAGCTCCAGTACAGTAAATCATGAGGAGTCAGGTTAAAATTAAGACGAAATTCAGTATCATGGCTGCTCTCGTCCTCCACCAGGTCATAATCCCACCAGTTAAATTCATAGGTAAAATCAAAACTCCACTGTTGGTTAAAGGCATATCCCAGAGAAAAATGAGGATTATGGGTAGTATATTCGGCCATCCCGGCAGACTTATCTTTCAGGGTTTCCAGGCTGTAACCAAATGAAAAAACCCTTTCCGGGCCGAATTCCCAGGTAAAATCAAGTGATACCTCATTGGTATAATGCCGCCTTCGGCCGGGATCATCAGGAGCAAGCAGGCTATTCACCCGGGCCTGTTCATCCGGACTGGCAACATTTTGACGTTCCTCCAGTTCTGAAAGCACATAGGTATAGTCTGTTTGCGGATCATACTCGCCCAGTTCCGGGAACAGAATTCGCACCACCTCATCCTGCACATAATTATCGGCCCGGATAAACTGGCTGACAATATCGCCGGGTGTTCCCAGATCAACTTTATCAAAATCAAGATAGGAAAAGCTATTGTTGAGGCTCATGCTCCAGCCTGAACTCAACTGCCTGTCAAAATTAAAGGTCACATCATGAATAATATCATTGGTATCCCGATCATGATCATAGATGAATTCCGGGGCGTAAGTTAATTCAACAGAATCATGGATACCGCTGGACAATAGCGACAAGGATGGTGTCACCGTAGTCTGCAGGTAATCAACCTGATCCTTCTCGGTTTCGTAACGATTGGAATCATAATCTTCACTGACCGACAGACTGCCGTTTAAAACATTCTGTCGCGCTGCTGCCAGGGCAGGCAGAACAAGAAATACCAGACAACCAAGATAAATTTTCTTCATATTTTTGCTCTCAATTTATTTCAGGGCACAACTACGGTATCCCCTGCTTCCACCAGAATATTCTTTTTCAAATTCCGGCCCTTGACAAAGGCGTCATAATCAAATTTCAACATTTGCTCCTCGCTGCCATGACGACGAAAAACAACTACCTCATCCTTTTTAGCCCATTCTGTAAAACCACCGGCCCGGGCAATGGCCTGGAGAATAGAGATGGGATAATCCAGGGAGAACTCTCCAGGCTGGCCTATCTGACCGATGAGATAATATCTCCGGCTCCGGCTCTCCACCAGCATCACGGTTACCGTGGGTTCTTCCACAAGCTCCGCGAATTTTTTTTCTAAAATTTTAGTTAAATCCGGAATTGATTTACCAACCGCGACGACATCACCGACAAGAGGCAAAGAAATAACCCCATCAAGCCTGACCCCCATTGTCCGGGATAAATCAGGCTCATTCCAGACCTGAACTTCCAGGATATCACCCAGGCCGACCAGGTAAGTGTCTCCCGCTTCTAAAAATGATTTAGCAGCCCGGGCAGTGATGCTTGATAAAAAGCATATGATAACAATCATTATGCAGCAGCCAGACATTTTTTTTATGAACTTCATATAGCCATCTCCAACATTATTCATATTTATAACTTACCGACTTTTATAATAATAGCTTACAGGGGGAAAAAAGCAAATTGATTATTCCCTTAATTTTCCTGATAATCAGAAAAATCATGGTAAGCGCTCTCATGGTAAGCGCTCTCATGGTAAGCGCTCTATGAACACCAACTTAAAGTAGTGACGTAAATTCCCGACGATAATTCACAGAAAAAAGTTTTTTTTGGATATTTTTTTGGATAGTTGCTAAAAAAAGTGGCAAATTAAAATTGTTTTTGCTATTTTACCGGCATCCCAAAAAATAAAATTTCTATGGGTACTGAAAAAAGCACACTATTAAAGAGCTTAGTATTACGCCTTATCAGCACAAACTGGAAGAATACCCCTTTCTTAATATCAGGTGCGGGCAGGGAATAAAGAGGGTTCTTGATTTTTTCCATTTATGAGTCTGTTTATTTAATTAGGATTGTCGTTCGAGGTCAAGGCATACGAAGAATTTTACCGCAGGCATATAGTTGATATCTCGGAGTCTCGCCGACTCGCTTTCCAGAGGATAAAATTTTACGCATAACGCAGAGATCAGATACCGGACAAAAACACATTAAATCAGCGGGCTCATTTATCGGGGTAAAAAAATGATGAGTACAATATTATTAGTTGAGGATGACAATCTTGTCAGCGATGTTACCAGGGAATTACTTGAAGCCCTTGATTATCAGGTATTGAGTGCTTGTGACAGCGCCCAGACCAGAGAAATTATTAAATCGGAAGTTTCCATAGATCTGGTATTGCTTGATTTGACTCTGCCTGACGGTAATGCCCTTGACCTGTATCCCCTCATGATTGCCAGTCGACCGGATTTAAAAATTGTTATCTGTACCGGGTCTACCTATGACTATAACCGAAAAAATTTAAAAAAAGACGGAATAACGGCATTTCTCCAGAAACCATTTAACCTTGATAATCTCATGCAGATTCTTGAAGAACTTCCAGCTCAAGGCAATGCCTGATATTTCATGGCTCTTTGCTAACAGACAACTGGCCACAAGCCGCAGAGATATCACTTCCCCGGCTTGAGCGAACTATGACAGTATAGCCGCTATCAAGCAGAATTTGTTGAAAACAGGCTATTTTTTCCGCTGATGGTTGGCGGTAGGGCAGATCAGGAGTTTCATTACAGGGCAGTAAATTAATTTTACAGCGTATCCCTCTCATTAATTCTGCTAATTGTTTCGCATCCTTTTCCGAATCATTTATATCCCTTAACAGAATATATTCAATCATAATCCTTTTTCTTCTGGGCAAAGGATATTGACGACAAGCATCAAGCAGCGCAGCAATATTCCAGGTTTTATTCACCGGCATAAGTTGACCACGAATATCATCGTTAACCGCATGCAGAGAGAGCGCAAGGTTTACCTTGATTTTTTCACCTAGTTCTTTTATCCCCGGGACAAGGCCACAGGTTGAGACCGTAGTACGGCGTTCGGAAAAATTCAAACCCAGCTGATCCATTAAAATTTTAAGCGCGCTGAGCAGGTTTGCAAAATTGGCCAGCGGCTCACCCATCCCCATGAACACCAGATTATTTATTGTGCCCAGCCGACGCTGGAGCAAATCATCTCTTACCGCGCATACCTGATTGACAATCTCCGCCGGGGTCAGGTTACGGATAAATCCCATTGTGGCAGTAAGGCAGAACAGACAGCCCATCGCGCAACCAACCTGCGATGAAACGCACAAGGTATTCCTTTCTCCGTCCGGGATCAATACGCTTTCTATCATATTGCCGTCATCAAGTAAAAAACCATATTTAATGGTTCCATCTTTTGATTGCTCCCGAACCCTGGTAGTTAAACTGCTGAAAAAAGCCTGATCATCCAGAGACTTCCTCAGTTTTTTCCCCAGATCAGTCATCTGGCTGAAATCCGTGATTCCAGGACGATACAGCCAGGAAAAAATCTGTTTGGCCCGATACGGGGAAAGCCCATGATCCCTGACAAAGTCAGTTAAATCATCCCTGGTAAAATTTTTAAGATCTATTTTTTCTTTATTAATGCTGTTCATTTTAATGTGTCGAAGAATGTAACTATTCAGCTGCACTTTATCCGGATTCGGAGTTTATACCCTGCTTTTAAGGATGCTTTCCAGCGCACGATACGGCCATTATCTAAACAATTTTTTGTTTTGATTTTTGGTAACTTCTCCATATGTGGTGGTGGCACCCAACCGTAGGTCTGCTAAAATTTGGATAATTTATATCACGTCATTCCGGCATGTAGTTGGCCGGAGGTAAGCGAGGAACGAGACTCCGATCCAGAAAGCTGCTTAATGCCTGTAGATTCCGGCCAACTAC
>JANTFJ010000121.1 GCA_024763495.1 Desulfobulbaceae bacterium
GTAGAGTACGTCAATATATTTCAATCGTACGTTATTTCTTGTATGTTCCAGTGTCAATAAGTCCAGAAACTACCTAATATAATGCTGATTGACAAATATAGATGTCTACGTACGTTATCCGTGAAAAAAGAGAGAGAACTTTAGACTCTCAAGTTAATAAGTTACTTTAATTTAATTAATGTTATTAACTTTAAACTTAAGGATAATTGTTACTGTTTACCTGACAGTTACGTTTTAATTTGTTGATCGTTTTTGTAGGGTGGGCTGTGCCCCCCATTATGGGAAATAAAATATCAAGTCATTTGCAATGCACTATAGATACGCTGCATAGATACGCTGCATAGATACGCCACGCCGACCTGATCACGAAAATTTTCGCCCCCTGTAAACACTTACTTACAGTAGTTAGCAAAATTATGGTGCTTACCCAGTGAGTAGCTGCTGAGAATTTTTACTTGCGATAAAATAAAAAATTAATATAATATAATAATAATAATAATTACTGAATATTTGAGGTGAGTATATGCTTACAGGATCAAAACTGAGAATGACCAAACAGCGCCAGCTGATTCTAGAGGAATTAAGCAAGGTCACAAGTCATCCGACTGCAGATGACATGTACCAGGTTTTGCGTAAAAAAATGCCGAGGATAAGCCTCGGGACAGTGTATCGAAACCTGGAAATCCTCTATGAAAACGGGATTATCCAAAAACTTGACGTTGGCGGTACCCAGAAAAGATTTGACGCCAATATCATACCCCATTACCATATACGTTGTACAATCTGTGGACGGGTGGCTGATATTCATATAGAGCCTCACATGGAACTGGAAACAGAAGCAAAGAAAGTTACTGATTTTGATATTATTCAGCACCGGGTCGAATTCCTGGGAATTTGTCCCCAGTGTAAAAAAAGACAGTCATAATAAGTAATCTCTGTTAACAATTCCAACAGGGCTCAATAAAGTACACCTGGACGACGACAATCCCATAATTGTAAGGAATTCAGGGACAGCGCCATGTGCGTGCTTCAGCCCTGCATAAGACATCGGTATATCGCAGGGTTGAAGCATGTGCAGGGTGGTGTTCATGGAGATTTAGAATATCGTCCATTTTGGTTATTTCTTGGCATAAACCGAATATTTACCAACTACACCAGCATGGCCGGATCAAATTTTTTCCAGCCACCCCATACATGAAAATACGGATAGTGATCAATAAACCACACCTTGACTTTTGAGAAGGCACGGCCTGTAAGCGTTTCAGGGATGCCGCCATGTGCCCGTTTCAACGCTCGCGACAATACATCAGGTATATCGCGGCGTTTAAACGGGTGCAGGGTGGTGTTCATGGAGCGCTTACAAAATACGCATTGTGCTTCCCGCTACTTGCGGGGTATTTTCACGGTAAAACGATAATAAATGCTCAGGCACTAACTACCACATTACTTTAACAGGAGAATAATATGACGAAACAGATGCAGATTTACAAATGTGAAATATGCGGCAATATAGTTGAACTACTTCATGCCGGGGCAGGCGAACTGGTCTGTTGCGGTCAACCCATGAAACTTTATGAAGAAAACACAGTTGACGCGGCAAAGGAAAAGCATGTACCGGTTATATCAAAAACTATTGGCGGCTACCTGGTCAAAGTCGGCTCTGAAGCACATCCAATGGAATCAAAACATAATATAGAATGGATTGAGCTGATTGGCGGCAGTAAGGTCATCCGGCATAATCTTATTCCGGGTGACGATCCTGAGGCGGAATTCTCTACGGATGCTAAAGATGTCAGCGCCAGGGCTTTCTGTAATCTTCACGGCCTCTGGAGGAGTTAACCATGTTAAATCCAAAAATGGAAGAGGCTTTAAATAACCAGGTAACTGCTGAGCTTTATTCTGCTTATTTTTATCTGGCAATGAGTTCCTACTGCGAATCAATAAGCCTGTCCGGCTGCGCCAAATGGATGCGTGCCCAGGCCCAGGAAGAACTTTATCACGGCATAAAAATTTATGATTATATCAACGAAAGGGGCGGTCGAGCTGTTATGGCTGCTATAGACAAACCACCGGCAGAATGGGAATCAATCCAGGACATGTTTGCGGCAGTGCTGGCTCATGAACAGAAAGTAACCGGCCTTATTAACGACCTGATGAACATGGCCCAGGACGAACGTGATCATGCCTCTACCAGTTTTCTCCAGTGGTTCATTGATGAACAGGTTGAGGAAGAAGCTTCGGTTGGCGAGGTTGTCGATAAGCTAAAACTTATCGGTAAGGACGGCAACGGCCTTTTTGTCATGGATAGAGAGCTTGGCCGGCGAATATTTACCCCGCCGGCAGCGGGTTAGTATCAATTCAAAATGAGTAAGCGTTTACCGGCACCTCACGGAGTCGGAGTTTATGCCCTGTTTTTCAGGGTGCTTACCTCTTGATAGCGTTTAATTTAAAAGAGGAATAAAAATGACTACTACAAGAGAAATTAAGAAAAACGTCCACTGGGTTGGCGCGGTAGACTGGGATATCAGAGATTTTCACGGTTACTCAACCAACAAGGGCTCAACTTATAATTCATACCTGGTAATGGATGAAAAAATTACCCTTTTTGATACGGTGAAAAAACCATTTAAAAATGATCTTCTTCATCATATTCATGAGCTTACTGAGCCCGAAAAAATTGATTATATCGTTGTCAACCATGTTGAAATGGATCATACCGGCTGCCTGCCGGAGATGATTGAGTTGATAAAACCTGAAAAAGTTTTCTGCTCCCCTATGGGCCACAAGGCCCTGCTCAGTCATTTTCACCGGGAAGACTGGCCCTATGAAATTGTCAAAAGCGGCGACAGTATCAGTCTTGGAGAAAAAACCGTTCAATTTCTTGAAACCAAGATGCTTCATTGGCCGGACAGCATGTTTTCCTATATCCCTGAAGATAAGCTGTTGATCTCCAGCGATGGTTTTGGCCAGCACTGGGCCACCTCGGAACGTTTTGACGATGAAGTCAACATGAATGAATTAATGGCTCATGCCGCTAAATATTATGCCAATATCCTGATGATTTTTTCTCCCAATGCCCGCAAGCTCCTGGAAAAAGTTGCGGAACTGGGGCTTGAAATTGACATGATTGCCCCGGATCATGGTTTGATATGGCGAAAAAATGTAGCTGGGATTCTCGAATCTTATGGAATCTGGTCTCGCCAGGAAGCAGGAAAAAAGGCGGTAGTGGTCTATGACACCATGTGGCACAGTACGGAAAAAATGGCCAAGTCCATCTATAAAGGATTGCTGCAGGAAGGAATTTCAATAAAGATGATGGATCTTAAAGTAAGCCATCGCAGTGATATCGTTACCGAAGTTCTTGACGCTAAAGCTGTGCTCTTTGGCTCTCCCACTTTAAATAACGGCATGCTGCCCAGCATGGCCGATTTGCTGACCTATCTTAAAGGTCTCAGGCCAAGCGGTAAAATAGGGGCTGCCTTCGGTTCTTTTGGATGGTCTGGTGAAGCAGTGAAACATATCAATAATTACATGGAACAGATGAAATTTGATATAGTTGATCCGGGGGTTAAGGTCAAAAATGTACCCACCCATGAAAATTATCAGGTGTGCTTTGATCTAGGCGTCAAGGTTGGAAAGGCCATTAAAGGTGAGTGAAAGAAAGATAAAGAAACAACTGCCGGGACTGCTCCAGGGTGACCTGGAAACAGCCCTGGCAGAAATAAGCAAATTGTCGGTTCAACCGGCTCTCTCCGGGCTGATATCCTGTCTCTTTCGTACCGAGGAGTTGATTAAATGGCATGCGGTTACAGCAATCGGCCAGTTGATGAATGACCTGGCCGGGCGTGACATTGAAGCTGCCAGGGTAGTCATGCGGCGCCTCCTGTGGAGCATGAACGAGGAATCCGGCGGCATCGGCTGGGGCATTCCCGAGGCCATGGCTGAAATCATGGCCATTAACAGCCGGCTTGCCAAAGAATACGCTAATATGCTGGTTTCCTATATGCGGGAGGAAAATTATTTAGAACTGCCGGCCCTGCAGCGCTGTCTACTCTGGGGAATAGCCCGGCTGGCCCAGGTTCGCCCTGAACTCCTGCTTTCTTATGACGCGGATGGTTATCTTTCCGATTACCTGGAATCACGTGATCGAACAGTAGTTGGACTGGCAGCCCGGGCCTTTGGTTTCCTGAAGGTTAAAGATGCCGTTCCCCACCTGGAGCTATTGGTTGACGATCCCCAGACTCTCCGTATTTATGAAGACAACCAGTTTATTGACACTACTGTGGGACAGCTAGCCGGGAGAGCCCTGGAACTGATCACCGCCTCATAGTACACGTTCCATGAACAAGCACCCCGCACACGATTCAACCCTGCGATTAAGCCGGGCTGATGGCGATGATAAGCGAGCCTGCGAGACTTCGAAGATTAGGTGCCCTGTGAGCAGTTACCTTTTTTACTTCATATTCTTGCCCTCATCATCTTTATCTGGCTGTCAAGCAGGAGATCCAGACGCCGTAGATATTCCCTCACAGGCAGCTCAAGCAGGGAGGCGAGTTTAACCCGCAGGTTCATCGTATGCAGGCTGGTGGCCAGGCGGGGATCATTGGCAATCTCTTCGGCCTCCCTGTACTGCTCCAGGGCCATATGGGCCTTGATTCGCTGGTTTTCTATCTCTTCATTGGTGTCAACGGCTAACAGCAGAAATTCAATGGCCTCTTCCGGCCGTCCGTTGGTCTGCAGGATACGCCCGACATGCCCCATGATGAGAGGTTCCCTGGGAAAAGAATAGGCAATATCCATGGCTTTTTCCATAAAACCCAGCTTGAGGTAGTAGTTGAGCAGGTTCACCATATCGTTGAGGTTACCGCTGAAGCTATGCAGGATTGAGTCACGCAACACCATGTAATAGAGATTTTCATTATGTATTTTCAGGTGAACCAGATCATCAAAGCGATACATATTTTTGACCGCTTTCCGGCTCATTTCCTCGGCTGAAGCAAAAATGACCGGCTCGAGAACCTGATATAGATAAACCTGAAAGACAATCCGCTGCCCGGCAAGTTTTGTGTTGCCGTAATCTTCCGGGAAGACTACGTCAAACTGGGCGGCGCTGCCAGCCTTCATACCTTCCAGGCCTTTTTCAAAATCGACAAGCAGGTTGCCGCGGCCCAGGGTCTCTATGCTGAAGCGGCATTCCGTCTCAGGAACGACATCTCCATTTAGCAGTCCCTTGCAGTCAAAAATAACCCGGCATCCCCTGAAGGCAACCGCCCTTCTTTTGCTTTTATAACATATAAAAGGCACGGACAGCATGGCATCTACTTCGCTGTTACCAGGGAATCTTTCTGCCAGGCGCTGTAAACAGGCTGCCGCCGCAACCGACTCATCAAGCTCCATGTAAATTTTATAGAGCATCATGTCCGCTTCCGGGCAGCAGTCCAGATATTTTTTATGGCGGGTGATGAAACCGGCAATGGAAAACAGGTTGGCGGATGCGGCTATATCATCGCAAAAATCCTGGCGGTTCAGGCGCCAGACCAGGCTCATCCGCTTGATTTCCTCTTCCGTCATGCCGTCGGTATAAAAATCTCGACAGATACTCCGGTAAGCCGGTTTTGCCATGGGCAATGGGCTTATGCCGTGCTCCAGCGGATTTTCATTAATCGGGGTACCGAAAAAGACATGAAGCTGCTGGGAAATGGAATTACCCTCAACTTTGACCTTACTGCGTTTGACAAAATCCAGGGTACTCATGGCATTATCCATGGACTCGCCGGGCAGTCCGAAAAGCGTAAAAAGTTCAACGTCGATGCCGGCATCCTGGGAAAGCTTAACAGCCCGAGACATTTTTTCCAGATCAAGCCCCTTGTTGATGCGCTTCAGGACAGGAGCATGAGCCGATTCCAGACCAAAAGCAATAGTATGGGCCCCGGCCCTTTTGAGCAGGGCAAGAAGTTTTTTGTCAACCAGATTGTAACGGGTCTGGCACCAGAATGAAGCACCCGGCACCCGGTTGATAATGGCTTCCAGGAAGGTTTCGAGCCGCTGCCGGGACTGGGCAAAATTTGGATCGGCAAACCAGAAATCATTCACATCCTGACTCTGCAGATATTTCATCTCCTCGATAAGCCGGTCAACAGAATGATAACGCACTTTTCTGCCGCATGACTTTGGCGTATAACAGAAGGTGCAGGAGGAGGCGCATCCCCTGGAGGAAAGAAGTATCACCCGGTTTTTTCCTCTAAAATCAAGGGAATCATCCAGATAAGGAGATGACAGGTTGTCAAGTTCCTCCGGGCCCCGGCATTGCCCGGTCTCAACGGGCGCTCCGTTTTCGCGGCAGCATATGCCGGCAACTTCCCTGAGCGGTCTCCCGTGGTCAAGGGCCCTGGCAAGATTCAGCATTACCTCTTCACCCTCTCCCCGGCAGAGGACATCAACTTCCGTCATCTGCGCCAGGCCACCGGCAGGCATAAATGTGATCTGCGGCCCGCCCAGTACCACGGTAACATCCGGGTCAAGGCTTTTGGCCATCCGGGCCCAGACCCGCACCCGTCTCAGATTTTCTTCGTAGACGGAGAATCCTATTGCCCTGGGTTTAAACCGCTTGAATTCATCGTGAAAATGACCCGGGCTAAGAGGCCGGTTTTTGTATTCTCCGATTATATGACCGGAGTAACCGTGTTTTTTCAGGTTTGCCAGGATATAACCCTGGGACAGGGGCAGGGCGTCCGCTGTTTCAAAGTCTGCCCATTCATTAACATGCAGAAAAAGAAAATTTCCAGACATAATATGTTCTAATTTTGTGAACTATACAGCAGCACGTTCTATGTATGTTTGTCCTTTGCTGAAAACAGATAAACTCAGCTATGCCTTAAAGTTTATTTAAAGAAAAATGAAAATGAAAAATTTTCAAGAAAAAAATGAAAAATTTTTGAAAAAAAGGCCAACTTGTCGAGATTAAAACTCAAAGAGACATACATGTAAAAAAATCACGGCAACTATTCAGATGTAATTTAGATGTGAGTGATAAGGCTGGCGCAGCATACCAGGACTTCCTGTTACCCACATCTTTCTAATCCAAGCGGCCTATACTTAAGCCATTGAATTCTCGCAGTCAGGAAAAGAGACATTGGTCATCAATGGACGGCTGACATGCTTGTAACTTGTGATTTTGCGATAGGTAAATTGTGGGTAACAGGCTGTCCTAGGAGGCTGTCCGAGAATAGAAGCCGTAGCGAAAAATTGGAGAATTGAGACCATTTTTTCGGTCATTTTCTGCGAATAGCAGCGCTATTTAA
>JANTFJ010000122.1 GCA_024763495.1 Desulfobulbaceae bacterium
ATTTTAGCAGACCTACGGTTTGGGTGCCACCACATATGGAGAAGTTACCAAAAATCAAAACAAAAAATTGTTTAGACAATGGCTTTAAGCGCCTAATGTGTGTAAATCTCAGTATTTGTAACTGTTTACAGGGTGCCGTAGATTTCCGTGATCAGACTGGCGCAGCATACTGGTGCTATGTAAGACAGGCTGATCGCGGAAATATGCGGTGCCCTGTGAGCAGTTACTCCTGGAGAATGACATGATCGATAAAATTCTGGACAATCTGGTTTGGCTGGGACACGATGGTTTTTTGCTTAAAGCCGGAGGGAAAAATATTTATTTTGATCCTTTTCAGTTGAAAGGAGAGCTGCCGGCGGCAGACCTGCTGCTGGTCAGCCATGATCATTATGATCACTGTTCGCCGGAAGATATCGCCAGGATAGTTAAACCGGAAACGGAAATTATTACAGAGCCGCAGGCAGCCCGAAAAATAAACGGTAAAGTCCGAATTATGGCTCCTGGAGAAAGACGCGAAATTGACAATATTAAAATTGAGGCAGTTGCTTCATATAATATAAATAAAAAATTTCATCCCAGGGCCAACAACTGGCTGGGATTTATTGTCACGGTTGACGGTGTTCGCATTTATCATGCCGGTGATACTGATTATATCCCGGAGATGAAGAATTTTAAGGCTGATGTTGCTCTGCTGCCGGTTTCCGGTACTTATGTCATGACCGCTGATGAGGCAGTGCAGGCCGCTCTTGATATTAATCCCAAGGTGGCGATTCCTATGCATTTCGGCTCGATAGTCGGTGACTTAAGTGATGCTGAAAGTTTTGCCAGGGCCCTGGCCGGTAAAATTACGGTAAAAATTCCGGGGTTGAAATAAATGGATTATTTTCCAGTAAATTTAGATATAACAAGTCGTCACTGCGTGGTAATCGGCGGGGGGCAGGTCGCGGCAAGGAAGGTTCTCGGGCTTCTGGAGTATGGTGCGGATGTTACGGTAATAAGTCCGGAACTGACGGAACCTCTTGACAAACTGCGGCAGCAGGAGAGGGTTGTCTGGATTGCCAGGAATTATGAAACCGGTGATCTTGCTGACGCGTTTCTGGTTATTGCCGCCACCGATGATGAAAAGGCCCAGGAACAGATTCATGCCGAGGCCGCAGAACATAATATCCTGCTTAATGTGGCTGATGTGCCGAAATGGTGTAATTTTATTTTGCCGGCTACAGTAAGGCGGGGTGAACTGACCATCTCAATATCCACCTCCGGCAACAGCCCGGCCCTGGCCCGCCGGCTTCGGCAGAACATGGAAATCCAGTTTGGCCCGGAATATGAATCTCTGCTCAAATTACTTGGCTGTCTGCGTCCGCTGGTTCTCGGTATGGGCCGCCCCCATTCTGAAAATAAAATTATATTTGAAAAAATTCTTCATCCTGATTTGCTCGCCTGGCTTAATGAGGCGGACTGGGACAGGGTTAAAGATCATATCCACGCTGTTCTGGGTGACGAGGTGAGTCTGAGCTGCATGGCTGATTTTGAAAGAATCAATT
Organism: Desulfobulbaceae bacterium; assembly: GCA_024763495.1. Lineage (GTDB taxonomy): Bacteria > Desulfobacterota > Desulfobulbia > Desulfobulbales > SURF-16 > JANTFJ01. Next base: position 1,545 of record JANTFJ010000122.1, read on the forward strand.
CGGCCTCGGAGGTGTCTGATTTATGATTCCGTTGTTTGTTTTAACCTTCGCGACCTATATCCTGGCCACAGCCGCTTATATTGTTTTTTTTTTCAACCAGAATAATAAGATTCGAACCACGGCCCGTTATATTCTGCTGGCTGCCGGCATTGCCCATACAATTACCATCGGCAGCCGTTATCTGGCAGCCGGGCATACGCCGCTTACAACTCATCATGATACAATTTCTTTTTTTGCCTGGTCTGTTACCTGGGCATTTCTGTCTTTTCGCTGGCGTTACAAAATAAAAAATTTTGGTTCCTTTGTCTCAATTATCATAATGATCCTGATGATCATTGCCGCTTTTTCGTCCAAGCGGATAGCTGAACTACCTCCGGCCCTGCAAAGCGGCTGGCTGCCGGTGCATGCCTCCATTGCTATTGTCGCTAACGGTTTTCTGGCCCTGGCCTTCTGCGGTGGAATTATGTATCTGCTCCAGGAACGGGAGCTTAAGCAGAAACGTTTCGGTCTTTTTTATTCGCGTCTTCCTTCGCTTGATGCCCTTGACAGCCTGAACCAGCATTGCCTGGCCATAGGGTTTCCGTTGATGACCCTGGGGATTATAACCGGCTCGCTGTGGGCCAAACAGGCCTGGGGAGCTTACTGGCAATGGGATCCCAAGGAAACCTGGTCGCTTATAACCTGGTTTATATATGCCGCGTTGCTTCATCAGCGTTTTACTGTGGGCTGGCGGGGACGACGGGCCGCTATAATGGCAATTGTCGGTTTCTGTGCCGTACTTTTTACCCTCTGGGGGGTTACCTATCTTCTGCCTGGAGTTCATTCCTATGTCGGTTGATCGTATCCAGGTTCTTGGGGTTAACCATAAAACAGCACCGGTCGCGGTAAGGGAAAAACTCTGTTTTTCCAATGACCTTGATGCGCCGTTTTCAGCCCTGAGGGCGATCTCGGCCTGTGATGAATTTTGTTTTCTTTCAACCTGCAACCGGGTAGAGGTTATTTATACCAGCAGTGAGCAGGAAGAAGCGGCCCGGGCAATCCGCCGTTTCCTGTTCAGCAAGTGCCGGGTAAATGATGATGAAGCTGTAGCGTATACCTATCTTCACCAGGGTGACAAGGCGGTAAATCATCTTTTTCGGGTAGCCTCCAGCCTGGATTCCATGGTGGTTGGCGAACCGCAGATTCTAGGTCAGCTCAAAGACGCTTACCGGGAATCCAGCGCCAGAAAAACTACCGGGGTAATTTTAAACCGGCTGCTGCACAAGTCTTTTTCCGTAGCCAAACGAATCAGAACAGAAACAAATATCGGCTCCAGCGCGGTTTCCATCAGTTACGCGGCAGTGGAACTGGCCAAAAAGATATTTGGTAATCTGGATAACAAAAAGGCGCTGCTGGTCGGAGCCGGAGAAATGGCTGAACTTGCCGCTGAACATTTGATTAACCAGGGAGTTTCCGAGGTTATTGTCGCCAACCGGACTCTGGAGCGGGCGGTTACCCTGGCCCAGCGTTTTAATGGCTCGGCAGTGGCTTTGTCCGAGCTTATTTCTCAGTTGGAAGTTGTTGATATTATGTTAAGTTCAACAGGAGCGCCCGGACTTATTCTCCACAAGAAAGATGTCAAACCGGTGATGCGCAAACGCCGCAATCGTCCCTTGTTTCTGATTGATATTGCCGTTCCCAGGGATCTTGACCCCAAACTTAATGATCTGGATAATGTTTATCTTTATGACGTTGATGATCTGAGCAATGTCGTGGAAATGAATAAGTCTGAGAGGGAATCCGAGGCCTGTACTGCTGAAAGAATTGTTGCCGAGGATACGCTGAAATTTCTTCAGTGGCTGGATAACATGGAGGTGTCTCCCACCATTGCCGCTATCCGCAGCAAGGCAGAAATCATCAGAAAGGCGGAGCTGGAAAAAACTTTTCATCACCTGCACCCTTCGGCTAAAGAAAAAAAATCCATCGACAAGCTGACATCGGCAATTATCAATAAACTTCTTCACGATCCCATTATGTTTTTAAAGGAAAATCACAGCCCTGAAGCCAGGAAACAAAAACTGGACTGGGCCAGAAAATTATTTTCTCTGGATGTTGATTCCGGGAAGTAGAGAGGGATAAATATTCGAGTTGGGTAAAAGCTACCCTTCTCTACCCCTTTAAATGTTCGGATTATGACAAGGAGTTGATTATGGATAAAGATTGTCTGTTCTGTAAAATAGTCAAGGGTGAAATCCCGGCCGATAAATTGTACGAAGATGAAGATCTGCTGGCATTTCGTGATATCAACCCCCAGGCCCCGGTGCATTTTCTGCTGGTTACCAGGAAGCATATCAGCGGCCCGGCAGCGGTGGCGGAAGAAGATGAGGCGCTTATTGGGAAAATGCTTCGGGTTGGAGCTGAACTGGCGGCCAGGGATAATATCGGCGATGATTTCAGGGTGGTATTTAATAATGGTGCCCAGGCCGGGCAGACTGTATTTCACATTCATATGCATATTCTGGGCGGTCGGGCCATGAACTGGCCGCCAGGTTGAAACCGAATATTATGCCTCCAATTGTCGCTTTTGTCGGCAGGCCAGACCATGGTAAAACAACCCTGCTGGAAAAATTAATTCCTGAGCTTAACCAACGGGGATACCGGGTCGGCACCATAAAACATCATGTTCATGAATTTGAAATGGACAAGCCGGGTAAGGATACCTGGCGCCATAAAGAGGCCGGGGCCGCGATTGTCGCTCTTGCTTCCCCCACAGGCCTCGGTATAATCCGTGACTTGGATGAAGATCCGGATGTTCGTGAACTGGCGGCTTTTTATTTTAATGATGTTGATCTGGTAATAGCGGAGGGATACAAGCGGACGGATTTGCCCAAAATTGAAATTTTTCGGCAGGAAACAGGCGACCTTCCCCTGGAAAAGCGCGATTCAAGCTGGATCGCCATGGTAACGGATTCCGGGCAGGGAGGCGATCTACCCTGTTTTGCGCCGGATGATATCGGTGCTGTTGCTGATTTTTTAATAGAAAATATTTTATAACTATTCAGCTGCACTTCATCTGCACGCGATAAGTCTGTCTTACATAGCCATACGTAAGCCGGGCTGATGGCGGAAAAATTCGGTGTCCTGAGCTATTACCATCTGGGTAAGATTACCGGTAAACATTTGCTAAGATCATATTATACACGGTTTCAGACAGTTACCTGTAGGAGCCCAGCCCTCTGGGCGATAAAACATGGAGCAAAGCTCATCACATGAATCGCCCAGAGGGCTGGGCTCCTACAAAAAACAATTCGTGCTTAAATAAGGGTGTTGAAAAGTATTTTGGATTTTCAAAATTTCAATTTTTTTTAAGCGTAATTTCCAAGGGTTATAGAATTATGCCTTTGGCCCTGCGCCGTATACTGGTGCTATGTAAGCAGGTCAGGTAAGCGAGGAACGAGACTCCGAAATGGGCAAAGATGAGGTGCTGGTGAACGCTTACTGTTCCATGCCCTGCGTACATCGGTATATCGCAGAGTTGAAGCGCGTGCAGGAGGGTGGTGTTCATGGAGCGCTTATGCAGTTATCAAGTGAGCAGTTACCAAGTGAGCAGTTACCAAGTGAGCAGTTACCATTAGATATGCAATTCTGTTATGTCGGGCTGCCGGATACGAAGTTATTATTGAATGAACCATTATGTCACTTTTTCTTGACAACAGTTTTGTTGGTGTGTATAAGAATTGCTCAAATAAATAACGGCTATTTCCTGTTGATATTTGGTAACTGCTTTCATGGCACCTGTAACCAGTTACAATTACGGTGGTTAGCAGAGTCAGGACGCATACCCCGTGAGTAGTCATGTTATTTGTTTCTACCAATCCCCGATAGCTCAGTTGGTAGAGCAGGTGGCTGTTAACCACCTTGTCGCAAGTTCGAGTCTTGCTCGGGGAGCCAAGTAAATTTAAAGGGTTAGCCAATTTTGGCTAACCCTTTTTTTTGTTTTTAGGGCTCACTCAAAAATAAATTAGTAGAGATAAGGTGTAATATGGACATTTAGAGAAGTGACCTAATTGCATGCAATCGCAGGCGTAGCAGGGCTACGTTGAGGATTGCATAATTGCAGATCACTTCTCTAAATGTTCAGATTGCGCCTTAGAATGCAAAGTTATTTTTGAGTGAGCCCTTAGTCCCTTACAGTTATAGGGTTGCCGCAGTGTAGTTTGTGTAATCGTTCATCTGGGCTGTTTTTTTTCGGTAAACTCCATCCTCTAGCGTTTACCAGTGCCTTAGATTTGTTCCTTCGGAGTCTCTTTCCTCGCTTACCTGTGCCTGTGCAGCATACTGGTGCTTTTTAAGCAGGCTCAAATTGGCAAAGATGAGGTGCTGGTGAACGCTTACCCTTTAAAGGAGAAAAATCTGTCCTGAGGCTGGATTATCCGGCCCTTTATGCATATTGTAAGTAAATCGTAATTATTCAGTAAGGGCTGAAACTGAATGCCGATGTTGTTAGCTATAAAAAGCGCTGGATGGCAGATTTCGTTGTTATTTAAGTCCTAATTTTTCAAGGCATCCTTAAAGAGAATTATGGAGTGAAAGTACATTTTGTGGTAAGTTAAATATAAGCCATAACACAATAGCAGAGGTCTCTTGTTTTGATTACAGTCGAGAATGTTCCCAGCCAGATTATTCCAGGAAAATTTTCAGCGGGATTATCTTTAGTTTATATTATTTGACTTGGTGATGTTCGTGATAGATTTTCCAGATCTTGCACTGATAACAGGAAATGACGGCCAACAGGCTTGGCGGTATCAGCAGTAGAGATTTTTTTAGTCTATGGTGTTCCCATTAATTTAATATGGAGGACGTGTATGGAACTGAAAGTTGAAGGTCGTAATATTGAAGTAAGAAATTCCTGGCAGGAAAAAATTCAGGAGGAGAAGGAAAGACTGCTTCGACATCATCCCGGTCTGGTGCTTAACCTCAGGGCCAGCATTGAAGATACTTCGCACCAGAAGCAAGGTGGATATAAGGTCAAGCTGGTTGCCGGCGTACCTAATGATACGATAGTTGTCCGGAGAAAGGGTGAAGTCGTCCGCGCTCTCTTAACTGATGCCTTTGATACGCTTGGACTTCAACTTAAGGAATTACAGCGCAAAAGGCGACAAACTGCGAAAGTTGCCGATGGCCATGCTGTCGGTGCTCAATTGCAGGGCGTGGTCAAAAGTCTGTCTCCCTTTGAGTCTTATGGTTTTATTACCACATTGGATGGTCGAGATATATATTTTCATGAAAATTCTTTAAAGGGAATTAAACTTGAAAAATTGTCTGAGGGGGATGAAGTCAGGTTTGCCGAAACCGATGGCCTTAAAGGGCCCCAGGCGACCTGGGTGAAAGCTGTTTAAATTAATGTAACTACGTGTTATTCAGGGCTTATTCCTTCTTGCTTGCGGAATAAGCCCTTTTTTTGCCCCCTGGGCCATGGCCGGTCATTGCTGTTTTCCCCAGCCCAGATAAACTGGAAGAGAAATTTCGGAGTCTCGTTCCTCGCTTACCTCCGGCCAACTACATGCCGGAATGACGTGATATAAATTGTCCAAATTTCAACAGACCTGCGGTTTGGGTGCCACCACCACATATGGAGAAGTTACCAAAAATCGTAACTGCTCACAGGGCACCGCATATTTCCGCCATCAGCCCAGTTTACGTATGACTAATACGCGGCACCGGTCTGATGACAAAAATCTAC
>JANTFJ010000123.1 GCA_024763495.1 Desulfobulbaceae bacterium
CTTGACGGGTATAAGTCCCTTAACAGTAGATGCAGATAGCGAACATAGTGAGACCTTCGAGTTGTTTATTTCAAAGAAAGTTTTCAATTTCTTGCCATTCTTTTCAGTACACCCTTGAGGGGTATAAAAAATACGAAAATTAATTTTAAGGGATTAAATGAACAGTTATACTTAAATAAGGCTTTACGCTTTGTCCAATACTCCGCTTGGAAAAAGAGGCCTTTGGCTGTAAATTGCCGCATCGTAACCCAGGAAAAATTCAGTCTCTGTAGGAGCTCAGCCCCCTGAGCGATAAAACATAACCCAAAGCTCACAGCATGTATCGCCCAGAGGGCTGGGCTCCTACAAACTTTATTACCACCTTAGGCCGAGGTTGCTGACTTAGCTAACATGTGGATATTATAAGAAATTATAAAATCCACATAAAATTGTTTATTAACAGGCTGTAAGGCACTAAAGGCCGACTATAGTGCATTGCAGATGACTTGATATTTTATTTCACCATAATGGTGGACTGTGCCTACCGAAATTTTTTTCAGGTATCAAGTCACTTGAAATTAACTACAGTCGATTTTGTTGCGGACAAAAAGTAAAGGGAGAAAATAATGAAAAAATTTTTCAAGCAGCATGGAATTTTTATCTGGGCCTTGATCGCGACGTTCAGCTTAACCATGATTCAGGCTGAAAGCAGTTGGGCATTCGGTCGCAGGAAAATCATCCGGATTGGTATTAATGCCCCTATTACCGGAGATATTCCCAAGGTGGGCGAGGGAACTAAATACGCGGCACTTATGTGGCTTGCTGATATTGAAAAAAATGGCGGTATTGAGGTTGGCGGTAAAAAGTATCCAGTGGAGCTGGTAATTGAGGATAATGAGTCCAAGGCTGAATCAGCGGTTAAGGCAAACACCAAGATGATAACTGAGGATGAGGTGCTGTTTATTGTCGGCCCCCAGTCTTCCAAGCAGGCGGTTCCGGCTGGTGATGTGGCAAATAATTATCAAACCCCGATGATCTCTCCCTGGTCAACTAATCCCGACACCACAGGTAATCGGCCATATGTTTTTCGGGGCTGTTTTCTTGATCCCTTCCAGGGTCCGGTTTTGGCCAATTTTATCACTGATGAATTAAAATTAAGCCGGGCTGCTGTTCTTTATGATGTGGCCAGCGATTATCCCAAGGGACTGGCTGAGTTTTTTAAACTGGCATGGGAAAAGTCTCATGGCCCCGGTTCGGTAGTTGCCTTTGAAAGTTTTACCACCAGGGACGCTGATTTCAGTTCGCAGTTAAGCAAGATTGTTAAATCAAAAGCCCAGGTTCTTTTTGTTCCTCAATATTATAATGAAGTCGCCCTGATCGTTCAGCAGGCTCATGAGCTGGGCTGGCAGGGGCCCATTGTCGGCAGTGACTCCTGGGGGTCGGCGGAAACAGTTAACCTCTGCGGCAAGGATTGTTTTGGTCAGTTTTTTTCCACCCATTATGCCGCTGCCGGGGCCAGGGGGGCAACAAAAGCATTTATTGACCGTTATAAAAATGAATATGGTTATGTCCCGGATGATGTGGCTGCCCTGACCTGGGATTCTTTGGGGCTGGTGCGTCAGGCCATTGAAAATTCAGGGAAAATCACCGGAAAAATAAAGAAAGACCGCAAGTCAGTGCGTGACGCGATGGCCAAAATTAAAAATTTTAAAGGTATTACCGGCAATATGACCTTTACTGAAGAAGGCGATCCGATTAAATGCGCGGTAATTGTCAAAATCAGCGATACGGGGGAATATGAGTTTTATAAATCGGTTTGCCCTGAATAGCGGATTATCTGCGTAACTGTTGATTGATGCCTGAAGGATAAATTAATGCAGCTTTTTTTACAGAATATGGTCAATGCCATGCAATGGGGAAGTTTTTACGCCCTGATTGCTCTTGGGTATTCCATGGTTTACAGTATCCTGATGCTGTTTAATTTTGCTCATGGCGATATTTTTATGGTGGGCTCTTATATAGGGTTCGGCGTGGCCACTGCCCTCCTAGGCTTGACGGTAGCGTTTAATTTTCCCCTGCCTGGCTGGGTCATCCTTGTTTTTACCATTATTCTTTCCATGTTTCTTACATCCTTTGTCGGGATGTTTATTGAAAGGGTAGGGTACAGGCCCCTGCGTGACGCGCCACGGGCCTCTGCCGCTATTACCGGACTGATGATCGGCATTATTCTTGAAACCGGTAATCTGGCCCTGCTGGGGGCAGAACGTCTGAGTTTCCCGCCCTTGATTGATACGGTAATTTTTACGGTTGGCGGTGTTCACCTGACTAATAAAAAAATTCTCATTGTCGGGGTTTCCCTGGCCATGATGTATGCCCTCCATGTTTTTATCCAGAAAAGTAAATGGGGAATGGCCATGCGGGCCATGTCCTATGATTTTCAGGCTGTGCCCCTCATGGGGATTTCCATTAATAAAATAGCACCGTTAACCTTTGCAATAGGTTCCGGCCTGGCAGCCGGTGCCGGCATCCTTTACAGCCTGGCTTATCCTGTCCTTGATCCTTACATGGGAGTTCTTCTGGGCTGGAAGGCGTTTGTCGCTGCCATTCTTGGCGGTCGAGGTTCTATACTTGGGGCGGCTCTGGCTGGTTTTGTTCTTGGTTTTATCGAGATTTTTTCTGTCTGGATATTTCCATCCACCTTCCGTGATGTAATTGCCTATTCCATTATTCTTTTAATTTTAACTATTCGGCCCCATGGTTTTTTCGGCCAGGCCCACAGTACCCAGCTCAGGTTATAAGTAAATGGCCAGGAAAATTATTGAAACAAGGAGCGCGGTTTCAGGTCTTGTGGGAAAATTTCGGCAATCAACCCGGAGAATTCCTTTGCTGGCCTGGCTGCTGGGCTGGCTGGCAGCAGCGGCAACTGAATATTTTGTCGGCGACGCGATCTCTTATTATCTTGGCCTGCCCAAAATACCAGTGTTGTTCGGTTGCCTGCTTATCCTGAAAAAGCCGTTGTTTATTCCCGGTGTTATGGGGTACCTGCTCCTTATTTATATTCTTCCTGTTATCGTTGTTGCCCGGCTGGGCCGCGGCCCGGCCAACCGTTTGGCCGTCTTGCTGGCCAGAGGCTCGGTTTTTATCGCAACTATTATTCATCTTGGCCTCTTTTATCTGGCTCTTCATATCTGGGCTGATATCAGTGATTATCGTCTGCTACTTCTGAAATTGACCATGGTCGCAGTTATTCTGACTCTCAGCTTAAATGTTATTAACGGCTATATGGGTGAGTTTTCCTGTTCCCATCCCGGGTTCATGGCCTTGGGAGCCTATACTGCCTCAACTATTACCCTCTGGCTTTTTGCTGATGATAAACTTTTCGGTTCTCCCCTGCTATCTCCGGCTCTGGGGCCATACCTCTTTCCTTTGGCCCTGGTTTGTGGCGGTATTGTCGCAGCCCTTGGGGCAGTAATAATCGCCATTCCCTCTTTTCGCACCAGGGGAGATTACCTGGCAATTATATCCCTGGCCTTTCTTTTTATTGTTAAAAGCGTAATTGAAAATCTTGAATTTGTCGGCGGCCCAAGGGGTATGTCCAGCCAGCCTGATTACTCCAGCCTGCCCATGGTTTTCCTGGGCATGGTCAGCTGTGTCTGGATTGTTAATAATTTCGTCACCTCAACCATGGGCAAGGCTCTATGCGCGATACGTGATAATGAAATGGCGGCTGAAGCCATGAGCGTTAATACCAGAAAAACAAAGATTGTTACCTTTATGTTCGGGGCCTTCTGGGCTGGTGTAGCCGGGGGGCTGTTCGCCCATATTCTCCGTTATGTGAATCCCGGCTCTTTTGGTATTCAGCGTCTGGCCGAAATCCTGGCCATGCTATATTTCGGGGGCTTAAATTCTGTAACCGGTTCTATTATCGGTGCGGTCAGTATCAATATTTTCAGCGAGGCCCTGCGTCCCCTGGAACTTTTTAAATGGATAATTATTCCCCTGCTGTTGATTCTGGTTATGCTTTTTCGGCCAACCGGCCTGGTGGCTTTTACTGAATTTAAAGTAAAAAAACTGATGCGGCCCAAAGGATAAGCTTATGCCATTGTTGCGTGTAGACAACATGAGCCATTTTTTTGGCGGACTTCGGGCAGTGCATAAATATAATCTTGTACTGGAACCGGGGCATATTGTTGGTTTGATCGGCCCCAACGGAGCAGGGAAAACCACGATTTTTAATCTTATCACCGGGATTCATACCCCGACCAGCGGCAATATTGAATTGAACGGCCAAAACCTTATTGGCCGTCAGCCTCATGAAATAGCGGCTCTGGGGTTGGGTCGTACTTTTCAGAATATTCTGCTCTGGCGGCATATGAATGTGCTGGAACATGTTAAGATGGCCTGTTACTCCCAACTTGAATATGGTCTTTTCGGGGCTTTTTTCGGTACTCCCCGGCGTCATCGTGAAGAAAACAGGATTACCGCCAAGGCCCTGCATCTCTTGAAAATCTTTGAATTAAGCGAATATCAGGCCCAGCTGGTAACCAGCCTGTCTTATGGAGTTCAGCGCCGAGTGGAGATGGCCAGGGCCATGGCGATAAATCCCAGGGTTCTCTTCCTTGATGAACCTACTGCCGGCATGACTCCCGATGAATTGAACCGGATGATTACCATAATTCGTGATATTCACCAGAATTTTGAAGTGGCTATTTTTTTGATTGAACATCGGCTTAAATTTGTCATGGAGCTCTGTGAAAGAATCCAGACCCTGGTGTTTGGTGAGATTATTGCCGAGGGAAGTCCGGAAGAAATTCAGAACAATCCCCAGGTAATCGAGGCCTATCTCGGCAGTGAGGATGTTAGCTGATGCGCCTGGTTATTCGAAATCTTCAGGTTTCCTATGATAAAATCCGCGCTCTGCACGGTATTGATTTAACAATTTCTCAAGGGGAGATTGTCTGTATAATCGGGGCAAACGGGGCAGGAAAGAGTACTACCCTCATGGCTGTTTCCCGTATGGTGCCGGTTGAAAAAGGTTCAGTCATGGAATTTTGTGGACATGACCTTCTCGGCTATCCGCCGGAAAAGGTTGTCAGTGAACTGGGTATATCCCATGTCCCTGAAGGCCGGCGGCTTTTCGGTAATCTTACTGTTCGGGAAAATTTAACCCTGGCCGCCTTTGCCAGGAATGACAAGGCCGGGATTGCCAGGGACATGGATCAGGTTTTTACCATTTTCCCCCGGCTGCAGGAACGGATAAGCCAATTATCGGGAACCCTTTCCGGCGGTGAACAACAGATGCTGGCAGTGGGCCGGGCCTATATCAGCGGCCGCAAGCTCATGCTGCTGGATGAACCGTCCATGGGTCTGGCTCCTCTGCTCATGATTTCAATGTTCGAGGCCTTGAAGGAAATTAATAAAAGCGGGACAACAATTCTGCTGGTGGAACAGAATGCCAGGTTGGCTTTGAAATTTGCCCGGCGCGGTTATGTGATGGAAAACGGAAATATTGTTATGGAGGGAGAGGCTATGGAACTGCTGGATAATCCTGATGTAAAGAAGGCATATCTTGGCGGCTGACACGGTTGGGCGATCCATGCGATGAGCTTTTGCTCCATGTTTTATCGCTCAGGGGTAAGCGCTCCAGAACACCACCCCGCGCGCGCTTCATCCTGTGATATACCGATGTATTATCGCAGGGCGTGGGGCACGCGCGTGGTGGCGTCCCTGAACCCCTTACAGTTATGGGGCTGTTGCCGTCCGGATGTCTTTTGTTGAGCGTTATCCTTATTTTGGTACAGCCTGTAAGAACGAGTAGAAATGATGAAACACAAAAAAAATATTAAGAATCTCAGCCCTCCTCTTACCAATCGTTATGCCCTTGATCGGACTGCCCTGGCCAATGAACGAACTTATCTGGCCTGGATAAGATCAGGGCTTGCCTCCCTTGCCGGAGGCCTGGCAATTGAAAAATATTTAGGTGGAGTTATTTCTGCTGTTGATTTGCGGTTTATTTCTACATCGCTAATTGTTTTCAGTATTCTGGCCTTTATTTTTTCTGCCTGGCGTTATCGGGCCCTGCATCTGGATTTAAACGAGTTGGATATTACAATGCTGCCGGTTTCTATTGTCGCAGCAGTCAGTTTCGTGTTTGCCTCCTGCTCTATTGCGGCCCTGATAAGTCTCTGGAAGGCTGTTCCGTAATACTATTCCCGGACAAAGCCTCCCAGGACAAAAAACACTTTGGAGATTAAGGCTGGGAGAATCCTACCACTCAACAGCAGGACTTAAACTGCCAACGTGAGTAACAATTTCGCCTTTTGACAGTTCATGCAGAACAGGGTGCTCAATAATTTTATCAACGTCGGTTTCTCCATTTATATTAGTGATAACCAGAGTTCCCCGGCCCTTGCCGTAGTTATTATTGAAATCATAAACAGCGCCAACCACAACTAGATCACCGCTTTCTACCTGATCTTTATAAAGATTCAGGCTGTAGTTTACCTGATAGTCGGCATTTAGTTCAACATTCTTAGCCCAGCGCTCCTTGAAAGAACCCTGACCGTCATCATGAGCCAGGACTGGTTTCAAAGGCTCAAGTTCTTTTTTGATACCCGGAGTTTCCTTGGAGTAGTCTCCCATGGCGGCCTTGATAGCGCCACAGCTGGAGTGACCGAGAACCATCAATATTTTTGTGGGCAGATGATGAACACCATAATCAACCGAACCCTCGGAATTGCCGATTTGATTACCAACATTTCTGATCACAAACAAGCTGTTGTCCGGCTCCATGCCGAAGAGATGAGTGTGAACCCTGGAGTCTGAGCAGGTAATAAAGGTTATGTTAGGTACCTGGCCGTTCTGGAAAGCATCAAAATGATGGGAGTCATGTTCTGCCTTAAACTTGTTATTACCTTCAATGATGGTTTTCATGGCTTCAGCTGGAGTCATGGCTTTAACGGCTTCGACTCCATGGCCATGTTCGTGACCGTGTCCGTGACCAGAGGCCAGAGAAGCAACAGGTGTCATGGCGAGAAAAGCGGATAATCCTGCAGCGCAAAGACCATTTTTAATCAGTTTTTTCATAATTTTTTTCCTCCTGGTATGAATGTTTAAAATAGAGCTTAATTAATGTAAAAGGTAACTGTTCACAGGGTACCGAACGGAGTCTGCGCTTACCTCTTTCCGCCATCAGCCCGGTTTACGTATGACTATGGCGGCACCGGACTGATGACAAAAATCTCCGGCACCC
>JANTFJ010000124.1 GCA_024763495.1 Desulfobulbaceae bacterium
GGATAAGTCCCTTAACAGTAGATGCAGATTGTTTATTTCAAAGAAAATTTTTAATTTCTTGCCATAAATAACACGAAAATAATTTCTAAGGGACTAAATGTCCGGATTGCGCCGTAGAACGCGAAGTTATTTTTGAGTGAAACCCTTATGCTGTAGTGCCGCCAAATCTCCTGATTCTCAAGCCGCTGTTTTTCTGTTATCTACCCCCTCTTCAAGTTGCTTTTTTTTCAGCTTACAGGTATATGTAATCCATAAAATTAAATTCAGGGAATTCCTGGAAGCTTCTTAATCCAGGCCATCAATTTCTTTCCCGGGTTGCCTGGAGAGAATTATTATTACGGAATAACCATGGCTAAACAACACAGCGCATTCAGTAAAAAACATATTGAAGAGGTAACTGCCGCCAAACGCACCTTGCTGGAGGAATTAAATCTCCCCCCGGCTGTTATTAAATTTATCAGGGAAAACAGTACGACCATCCAGGCTGTAGTGATCTGTCTTTTCCTGGGCGTATGCGGTTGGTCATATTATGATTACCATACAACAAAACAAACAAATGACGGAGCGGCGCTGTATTATAATGCCATGCGGGAACCAACTGCTGACGGTCGACAGCATTTTATGGAAAAGGTAATTTCCGATTATTCATCTACCGGCTCCGCCCTGTGGAGCAGGATAGCGCTCACCCATGAACAGACACCAGAGAATCAGGCTGCTGAACTGGAAAAAATCACTAAGGATGTCGCGAAGGATAATCCAATTTACCCCTTGCTGCAATATGATCTGGCCCAATGTTATGAAATGAAAAATGATCTGGATAAAGCCCTGGCAATTTACAAATCATTAGCTGATATTCATGGTTTTTCCGGAGTCGGTTATCTTGCCATGGGAAGAATTTATGAACAAAAGGGCAATCCTCAACAGGCCGGAGACATGTATAAAAAGGCTATAGCTCAACCGGAACTGCCTACAGCAACAAAAGGTCGTCTTGAGGACAGGCTGGCACGTCTTTAATGAAGATTTTACGGACAGGGGCAGAGATGTCTGCCTGGTCGAACGGCAGACTCGCTGCCGGAGAATCCATTGCCCTGGTACCTACCATGGGTTTTTTTCATGCCGGACACCTGGCCCTGATGGCTGCGGCGAAACAACGGGCCGCCCAGGTGGTAGTCACTCTTTTTGTCAATCCGGCTCAATTTGGTAAAAATGAAGATCTTGATTCTTATCCTCGAAATTTTGCCGGTGACTGCCAACTTGCCGTCCAGGAAGGAGTCACGGTCATGTTCGCCCCTTCTCCGGCGGAAATGTATCCCCCCGGGTTTCAGAGCAGAGTTGAAGTCACAAAATTAAGCCTGCCCCTGTGCGGCGCTGACCGGCCCGGTCATTTTGCCGGAGTAACAACAGTAGTAGCTAAATTATTTAATATCATTAAACCGCAATATGCTGTTTTCGGTGAAAAAGATTTTCAACAGCTGGCGATTATCCGGCAAATGGTTAAAGACCTGAACTGGGAAATTGAAATTATCGGGCATCCCATTGTCAGAGAAGCGGATGGACTGGCCATGAGTTCCCGAAACAGCTACCTGAGCAGGGCGGACAGGCAGACAGCTTTATGCCTGAGCCGTTCTCTACGGCTGGGGCGGCAGCTGGCAAGCCGGGGAAAAGAGACGCCGGCAGAAATAGTGACCAGCATTAAAAAGAATATTTCCGCTGTGGCTTCAGTTGATTATGTAAATATTATCCAGGCTGATACTCTTGCCGACAGCAGTGAAATCAATCAGGAGTCTATACTTGCCCTGGCCGTAAAGGTGGGCCAAACCCGGCTGATTGATAATTGCAGACTTTTGTCCTCCCTGACGCCATAACCCCTGAACCTTTGCTCCCGGAACCTGAAAAAATGCTTCGTTCAATGTTAAAGTCAAAAATTCATAAAGCCACCATTACCCAGGCTGACCTGAATTATAACGGCAGCTTAACTATTGACGCAGAGTTAATGGCTGCGGTTGGGCTGATCCCCTTTGAAAAAATAGAAGTCTATAACATTAACAATGGTGAACGTTTTAATACCTATACCATTGTCGGGGAGCCGGGCAGCGGGATAATCGGCTTAAATGGTGCGGCAGCTCGAAAAGGACTGGTTGGTGACCGGATAATTATTGTAAGTTATGCCATGTACAGTGATGATGATTTGACTGCTTACCGTCCCCGGATTGTAATTCTTGATTCCCGGAATAAAATAAAGGGGTAACTGTGATGCAAGCAGGGCAAAATGGATGAAGATGAGGTGCTGGTGAACGCTTACCTCAGGAGTAATAATTTATTTTTAAACGAGTCCATATTTAATGAAGTACCTGTTTGCCTGTGCCACTGAATTTGAAATGGAACCGGCCCGCGACCTCCTGGCCGGGCGTAATGACGTTGAATTCTTTATTTCCGGAGTTGGACTGCTGGAAAGTGCCTGTTCATTAAGTTGTTTTCTGGCAGCTCATTCCAGGGAAATTAAGGCAGTCATTAATTTCGGCGTTGCCGGAGCCTATGTGGGCTGCGGGGCGGAAATACCGGATATATGCCTGGCGGAAAAAGAAGTGCTGGGAGATTTCGGGCTTTGCTTTAATGAAAGGATAGAACCCTTTAACCCGACCGACATGACGGTACGGAATTCATTCATTTTAGATGAGCCTCTATTGCGAAAGTCGGAAAAAATCCTGCTTGAGCAGCAAATCCCATACAAAATAGGAACCTTTGTCACGGTTAACTGTGCCAGTGCCACAATTGAAAGAGGAAACTTCCTGTCCCGGTCTCACCAGGCTCTGGCGGAAAACATGGAAGGCGCGGCAATTGCCAGGGCCTGTCAGGAGTTTGCTCTTCCCCTGGTTGAACTGCGTTGTATAAGCAATATGGTCGAAGATAGAAATATCAAAGGGTGGCGTTTAAGCGAGGCCTGTGACAAAAGTGCCCTGGCCGCCTCTTCCCTGGCCGGCAGATTATTTGAGTAATACCCAATGACTCTTTCCCTTGGTTTTTCTCCCTGCCCTAACGACACTTTTATCTTTCATGATCTGGTTCATGGTCTGGTAACCGGATGCCCGGAATTTGCCCCGCCAATAAAGGCCGATGTTGAAACCCTTAATCTCTGGGCCTTGCGGACAAAACTTGATGTTACCAAAATATCTTTTCATGCCCTGGGCCATGTACTGGATGATTATGTCTTGCTTGGCGCCGGCAGTGCTCTGGGCCGGGGCTGCGGGCCCTTACTGGTCACCACTCCATCTAAAGCTGACTTACCCCTGGAAGAACTAAGGGTGGCAATTCCCGGACATTATACTACCGCGGCCATGCTGTTACGGCTGTTTGCTCCTTGTTTAAAAAAGATATCAGTCCTGGATTTCACCCAGATCATGCCGGCAGTCAGTCAGGGACGATTTGATGCCGGGGTCATCATTCACGAAAGCCGCTTTACCTATCAGCAATATGATCTGGTCTGCCGTCAGGATCTTGGTTTATGGTGGGAAAATTTAACCGGGCACCCCATTCCCCTGGGCGGGATAGCGGCCCGGCGCGACCTGGGAAAAGATTTACTTTACCGAATTGAAAAATGTATTCGAAATAGTGTAAAGCAGGCCTTTGCCGAACCGGAGCGGCCTATGCCTTATATAAAACAATATGCTCAGGAACTTGACGACACGGTTATTAAAAATCACATTGATTTATATGTAAATAATTTTTCCCAAAATTTAGGCTCAAAAGGCCTGGCCGCAGTCCATAAATTTATCGAACTTGGAATTAACAATAAAATTTTCAAACCAATGATTGAAGAATTATCAATTTGCCTGTAATAATAGTAACTGACAGCGTTCACCCCTTACCTCTTTGTTCATTTGATCCTGCTTGAAATCGGTATATCACAGGGTTGAAGCGCGGCCGGCTGCCTTTGGCAGGCTACAGGTTATTATAATAATTTTACAGGGCATTTTTTATTATATTATTGATAAAAATTATGCTAATAAGTAAAAAACAGCTTTAATCATGGTTGACAAGATTTTTATTCGTACTATATAATTTCCACCTTATTTAAATTATGACGATTATATTATTTTTTTGTAACTGTTCAGCCGCACTTCATCTACGCCCAAACTGGCTGTCTTACGCGGAATAGTTACTTTTTTAATCACAACTTGATGTCATTGACTTAAGGAAAGCGGACAGGGACTGTTTTATTTTCATATACTAACGATAGGGCCAAATACATTTCTGGTAAAATAAGAAAATATTCGGCCACATCAGTATGAAGATAAAATTAAATCTGTCACTGTCATTAAGTTACTAATATTGAATAACAACTTAGGAAAAATCTATGAAAGTCACTGGAGCGCAGGCTTTATTAAAATGCCTTGAAGAACAAAAAGTGGAGACAATCTTCGGCTTTCCGGGAGGAGCGGTTATTGATCTTTATGATGAGATTATGCGGAGCGATAAGCTTACCCATGTTCTGGTTCGCCATGAGCAGGCGGCTGTTCATGCTGCTGATGCTTATGCCAGGGTCAGAGGGGAGGTCGGGGTTGCTCTGGTTACCTCCGGGCCCGGCGCCACGAATACGGTAACAGGAATTGCCTCAGCCTACATGGATTCAATTCCCATTGTTGTATTTACCGGTCAGGTTCCTACCGGCCTTATCGGCAATGACGCCTTCCAGGAGGTTGACATTGTCGGCATAACCAGGCCATGCACCAAGCATAATTATCTGGTTAAGGATGTTAAAGATCTGGTTTCAACTGTCCGTGAGGCTTTTCATATCGCCCGCACCGGTCGCCCAGGCCCGGTTCTTATTGACCTGCCCAAGGATGTGATGAACAGCAAGGTTAAATTTCCTGACGCCAAAACGGTTCAAATGCGGACTTATAAACCGACCTATGAGCCCCATCCCGGCCAGATAGATAAATGCTGTAAAACAATTCTCCGGGCTAAAAGGCCGGTTCTTTATATTGGCGGCGGTGTAATAGCCTCTAATGCTCACGAGGAAGTGACAGAGCTTGCCAAAAAACTGAATATTCCGGTAACCATGACCCTGATGGGGCTGGGCGGTTTTCCCGGTACTGATTCACTGTCAATGGGAATGCTGGGCATGCATGGCACCTATTATGCCAACATGGCGGTTGCCAAGAGCGATCTGCTGATCGGCGTCGGGGCCAGGTTTGATGACCGGGTAACCGGACGCATTGATGCCTTTGCCCCTGATGCGAAAATTATCCATATTGATATTGATCCAACTTCAATCAGTAAAAATGTTGATGTTGATATTCCTATTGTCGCTGACTGTAAACATGCCCTGTCAGCCATAAATACCTGGTTTGATCGGAGCGACAAATTTAACGCTGATGAGGTAAAAGCAATCAGGGAACCATGGCTTGAGAAAGTTAAAGAATGGAAAGCCCGTCATCCTTTGGGATATGTTAAGGAAACTGACAAGATTAAGCCCCAGTTTGTTGTCCAGAAACTGCATGAATTAACCAAGGGAGATGCGATAATCACCACGGAGGTTGGTCAGAACCAGATGTGGGCAGCCCAATTTTATCATTTTAATCATCCCCGTGCCTTTATGACCTCGGGCGGTCTTGGAGTTATGGGTTATGGGTTTCCCGCCGCCATCGGCGCCCAGATGGCGGCCAGGGATCGAGTTGTAATTGATATTGCCGGTGATGGCAGCCTGCAGATGAATATTCAGGAAATGGCCACGGCAAAGCAGTATAACTGTCCGGTTAAGATAGCCCTGTTAAACAATAATTATCTGGGCATGGTTCGGCAGTGGCAGGAACTTTTTTATGACAAACGTTATTCAGCCACAGTACTTGATGTCGCACCTGACTTTGTCGCTCTGGCCCAGGCCTATGGCCATGTCGGGCTGAGAGCCACTAAACCTTCCGAGGTGGAGCCGGTTATAAAAGAGGCCCTTTCTACTGACAGCCTGGTACTTATGGATTTTGTCATTGATCGTGAAGAAGGTGTTTATCCCATGGTGCCGGCAGGTAAGGCGACAACAGAAATGCTTCTGGTTTGATTCGATTTGCCTTTACCGTGAAAATACCCGGAAGTACCGGGAAGCACAATTCGCATTTTCATCAAAAAATTAAAATTTCCGGCCTGGCCGGTTTAATTAACAGGGTTTTCTCATGAAACATACCATTTCCGTATTATTACAAAATAAACCAGGAGTTCTTTCCCGGGTTACCGGCCTTTTCAGTGGTCGGGGGTTTAATATTGAAAGTCTATCAGTTGCTCAGACCTTGGAAAAAGATGTCTCTTGTCTTACTCTGGTGACTTCCGGTGACAGTAAAATTGTTGAGCAGATAACCAAACAGCTCCATAAACTTATTGATATCATCAAGGTAACCGATATATCTGAAACAGAGTATGTGGAACGTGACATGGCCCTGATCAGGGTAAAGGCCGAGTCGGCCACCAGAGCAGAGGTTCTGAGAATCACGGATATTTTTCGGGGAAGAGTTGTTGATGTCGGTGCCAAAAGTTACGCGGTAGAAGTTACCGGTTCCTGTGGTAAGGTTCAGGCCGCTATTGACCTCCTGCGGCCAATCGGCATCCAGGAAATTGTCCGGACCGGTACCATTGCCATGACCAGGGCGACAAAATAAAAAGAACAAAGTCGTAACCGTTCACCGGGAGGCTACTTGTTTACTTATAACTCCAGCCTGTAAGCGTTTTCCAGTGCCTTAGATTCGGAGTCCCGTTCCTCGGTTACCTGTGCCTGCGCAGCATACTGGTGCTATTCAAGCAGGCTCAAATGGACAAAGAAGAGTTGCTGGTGAACGCTTACCCAAAGTCTGTATCGCTTGCCTGTCATTTCCGGCTTGATCACCATTTCTCTTGAAATTAACCCTCTAAGCCACTAAAATGGAAGATACTATGTAATTGCTCACAGGGCACCGAACGGAGTTGGAGTTTATGCCCTGTTTTTAAGGGTGCTTACCTCTTCCCGCGATCAGCCTGGCTTACATAACACCAGTATGCGGTGCCAGTCTGATCACAAAAATCTCCGGCACCCTGTGGGTGCAATACAAAAAAAATGAAAAATAAGACATAAATGTCATGGAACTCGCTCCGCTCGCACCATGACCTACACAGGAGCCATGCCCTCGCAGGTCATTGCGCAAAGCGTTACCTGACAGGTAA
>JANTFJ010000125.1 GCA_024763495.1 Desulfobulbaceae bacterium
TTTTTGGATAGCGATCAATAAACCACACCTTGACTTTTGAGAAGGCACGGCCTGTAAGCGTTTCAGGGATGCCGCCATGTGCCCGTTTCAACGCTCGTGATAACACATCAGGTATATCGCGGCGTTTAAACGGGTGCAGGGTGGTGTTCATGGAGCGCTTACCTTTTTTGTATTGCACCCGTTCGCTGTCTATGTCTTTTTTCAAGGCACTTTATATAACCTTCGTCGTAACTACTCACACCATAAAACTCATAATCGTGAAAAACACCGAACTGTAACTGTTTACAGGGTGCCGGAGATTTTCGTCATCAGACCGGTGCCGCATATTAGTCATACGTAAACCGGACTGATGGCGGAAAGATTCAGTGACCTGTGAGCAGTTACCCTTCGTCTCTGCGTGAGTCAAGCCTGGCTCAGCCGTCAATCAGCGGAATTTTTAAAGTCAGGTAAAAAAAAGATTAACGCCATGCCGGGGATTGAACAGAGAAAACTGATACCGAAAAAATATCCATACCCCAGCCAGGCGGCCAGGAATCCGCTGAAAGAGCCGGCAAAAACACCGCCGACACTCATAAGTCCAGTGCCGATCGCGTAATGGGCTGCCTTGTATTGAAGGCGGCAGATTCGCATTAACAGGGTCATCAGGACTGCGGTGCCCAGTCCCCCGGAAAATTGATCAAAACCGTTTACCCAGGCAAGCATTATAATATCCTTCCAGGGAATAGCGCTGCCTGGAGAACCGGAAGAATGCAGCACCAGGAGATCATTAAACTTAAAAGCAAGAGCCATATAGAGGATATTGCTGAAATTCTGGGCCAGCAGAAAAGGCCAGATCATTTTGCGCAGACCAAAACGGCTGATCAGCCAGCCTCCCAGCAAAGCCCCGCTGATAGAGCAGGGGAGTCCTACCCCGGCTGAAATCCAGCCATAATGTATTTTCATCCCCAGATCAATTATAAAAGGGGCCAGCATGGCTGATAACATGAATTCGCCGCTGCGCACACAAATGACAAAAAGAATAATAGTTTTGATTTTTTCCTGATCTATAAAAGAGAAAAAAGCCCGGCCATAAAAATTATCCTGATTTTTATTTAATATTCTTTTTATTTTTTCTCTGCCCGCTATTATCAGAAAAAGACAGAAAACCAGGAAAACACCGACCAGGCCGGCAAAGAAAAAATTGCTGTAATCAAATACCTCAGAAGATAACGGCAAGGCTGAAGACAGCGCCGGTATAGATATGACAAATAATGATAATACGATAAGATACAGAGAAAAGTTTATTCTTTTCTTTATGCTTTCACAACGGGGAAGCCGGATAAAATGAAAGCAGTAAAGTCCGGATAAAATCAGACCTCCAGTCCCGAAGGCCAGGGACCAGCCCTGGGCGGCGCCGATTGTAATTATTATCCCGCTGCCGGTCATCATTGCCAGCCGGTAGGCCATAACCCGATAGCCGACAAACCTGGCCTGTCCCTCTTTATCCAGGGCCTCCAGGTAAAAACCGTCAATTGCCGTGTCGTGGGTAGCAGCCCCAAAGGCGCCGAGCAGAAAAAGCCCGGCAATAGCCGGTAACAGGAAGTCAAAAGGGAGCAGAGCGGTTATTAACAGAAATATTATGGCCAGAAAAACTTCAGTAATCAACAGCCATTTTCTCTTGGTCAGGTATTCATCAACAAAAGGAGCCCAGAGAAATTTGAAAATCCAGGGCAGGCCGAAGAGGGAGGTCAGGCCGACAGCCTGGAGAGAAACACCGCAATCGCGAAAAAAAAAGGAAGAAACAACCCTTATCAGGGAGTAGGGGAGGCCTTCAGCAAAATAGGAGGTAAAAACCCAGACGTAAGGACTTGTTTTTCTGTCGGAAAGGGAATGGTCACTCGACTGTTCCACGCTGCTTAGTGACCGACCATTTCCATGGCCGCGCTGGTAATTGCCGCTGAGTCAATTTTGCATATTTTCCGCAGAACATCCTGGGAACCATGTTCAATAAAGCGGTCGCTGATGGCGAGCAGGCGGGTAGGAACCAGAATATTACGACTGCTGAGCAGCTCAAGAACAGCGCTGCCAAACCCCCCTTTCCGACAATTCTCTTCTATCGTCAGGACCCTGCCGGTGTCGGCGGCCCATTTGCAGATTAAGTCAGCATCAAGAGGTTTAACAAAGCGGGGGTTGATTACCGCAGCGGAAATTCCCAGCCTCTCCAGTCCTTCTGCCGCTTCAAGGGCAGGATAAACCCGATTACCCACCGGTAACAGCAGAATATCGGTTCCCCGGCACAGGACTTCTCCTTTGCCATACTCAAGTTTGATATATTCCCTGTCAAGCTTAACTCCCATGCCCTTTCCCCGGCAATAGCGGACAGCGGCAGGTCCGGGATAAAAAACAGCGGTATAGAGCATGTGCTGGAGTTCATTTTCATCCATGGGAGCCATAATTATCAGGTTTGGAATAAAACGTAAAAAAGCCAGGTCAAAAACGCCGTGATGAGTCGGGCCGTCATCACCGACAACCCCGCTGCGATCAAGGGCAAAGGTGACCGGAAGATTAGGCAGGCAGACATCGTGAATAACCTGATCAAGGGCCCGCTGCATAAAGGTTGAATAAATTGCAACTACCGGCAGGATTCCTTCCGTTGCCAGTCCGGCGGCAAAAGTTACCGCGTGTTGTTCGGCAATTCCCACATCAAAAAAACGATCCGGAAAAAGTTCGGCAAAACGACTTAAGCCGGTACCGGCAGGCATAGCCGCGGTAATAGCAACAATTCTCGGATCCTGTTCTGCCAGGCTGACAAGCGAATTCCCAAAGGCGCTTGTGTATGAAACCGGAGTTGCCGGAGAGGGCAGGGGACTGCCGGAGGCAATATCAAAGGGGCCGACGCCATGATAGGAACCCGGTTTTTTTTCAGCCGGAAGATACCCCTTACCCTTGGTGGTTAAGATATGAACTAAAACCGGCCCCTTACCGTAATCGCGGACATTTTCCAGGGTTTTAATCATTATCTCGACATTATGGCCGGGAATCGGGCCGACATATTCAAACTTTAAGGCCTCAAAAAGCGTTCCCGGAGTAAGAAAGCCCTTGAGACTTTCCTCACTTTTTTTCAAAAGCTGGAGAATATTTTCGCCGACATGGGGAAATGATTTAAGAAATGTTTCCATGTCCCGTTTAATCCGCTTCATGGATTTGCCGGTGAGCTTACGGCTTAAAAAACTGGACATTGCACCGACGTTTGGAGAAATAGACATTTCATTATCGTTTAAAATAACAATCAGGTCACTGCCCAGGCCGCCGGCCTGGTTCAAGCCTTCAAAAGCCATACCGCCGGTCATGGAACCATCACCGATGACAGCTATGGTTTTATGAGGATCACCTTTGAGCTGTTTAGCCGTAGAAATTCCAAGGCCCGCGGAAATAGAGGTGCTGCTGTGGCCGGTGTCAAAGGTATCGTAGATACTTTCTTCCTGTTTGGGAAAACCGCTTAACCCCTTGTATTGCCTAAGGGTATGAAATTTATCAGCCCGGCCGGTAATAAGTTTATGGGCGTAGCATTGATGCCCGACATCCCATATCAACTTGTCTTCCGGAGTATTAAAAACATAATGCAGGGCCAGGGTAAGCTCCACAACCCCGAGACAGGGAGCCAGATGCCCCCCGGTTACTGCCACTGTATCGATGATGGTCCGGCGGATTTCCCTGGCCAGTAAAGGAAATTCCTTAGAGGATAACCGGCGTAAATCAACCGGTGATTTGATTTTTTCTAGTAATGAAGACATCTATTTAGTCCGGTAAAGAATATATTGGGCAAGCTCCCTGAGAGGATCACTGTGATTATCAAAGTTTTCCAGGGCGGCAATTGCCTGCTCAACAGCATCAGCCGCTTTTTTTCTTGTTTCTTCAACCCCGAAAAAAGCGGGATAGGTTGCCTTGTCATGTTCAGCATCGGAACCGGCAGCCTTGCCGAGTTCTTCAGTAGTTGATTCAACATTTAATAAATCGTCCTTGATCTGGAAAGCCAGGCCGATATTATTGCCATAGGTTGTCAGGGCAGTAAATTCCTGTTCAGTGGCCTGTCCGATTACCGCGCCAGCCTGAACGGCAGCGGTAATCAGGGCCCCGGTTTTACAACTGTGAAGATAGCGCAGGGTTTTAAAGGAAATATCTTTTCCTTCAGAGGCAATATCCAGGGCCTGACCACCGACCATCCCCTGGGAACCGACGGCTCTGGCCACCAGGTTGATTATTCTTAACTTTTTTTCAGCACCCAGCTCGGCGGAGCAGGGTAAACTCAGTAATTCAAAACCATAGGTCAACAGTCCGTCACCGGCCAAAATAGCCTCTGCCTCGCCGAAGACCTTGTGGCAGGTTGGCTTGCCGCGGCGCAGGTCATCATTGTCCATGGCCGGCAAATCATCATGAATTAATGAATAAGTGTGAATACATTCAAAAGCACAGGCTATGGGCATGAAGGGAGCCGGTTCTATTTTAAGGGCCTCGGCTGCGGCAATACAGAGAATCGGCCTTACCCTTTTTCCACCGGCAAAAAGGCTGTAGCGCATGGCTTCAACATGAGGGGCCAGAACTCCGCCTACTGCCGGCATATTTTTTTCAAGGGCCTGTTCAACCAGATTTTTTTTATTTTTAAGATATGTTTTTATATCCATTTTCTTACTTGTGGCCAGTGTCTTTAGCAGGTTGATGACAGAACAGGAACAGCAACTTTACGTAAAACATAAAGTTAAAAGAATAACTTTATGAATATATATATTTTTTGTAACCAGTTACAAATATTAAAGTTTGCACTCATCAGGCGCTTAGGTCCCTAAACTAAACAATTTATTGTTTTGTGTGATTTTTGAGCATACATTACTCCAGACCTCGTTAAAGTACATACAATTAACTGCTGAAATACGGACAATTTATATCACGTCATTCCGGCAGGTAGTCAGCCGGAATGACGAAGTGAGTGTCCAATTATGTAAATATTCGGGCTGGGTAAAAGCCTCCGCAGAAAGGGCATTCTCAGGCAGCCTCCTGGGTGCTTACCCGATGAGTAGTTACCTTTTTTCAGTTTTTAATTTGTCGAAAAGTTCTACTCTGATTTTTCAAAGGGGACAGTAGTTAAGGTATCATTTTTTTGGAGAAGCAAATCAACTTTTTGTTGAGATTCTTCCAGTTTCTGATTGCAGAACTCTGCCAGCTTAAACCCTTCATCAAACTTTTTCAATGAGTCCTCAAGGCTTAAATTCCCCTCTTCCAGTTCACTGGTGATTAATTCAAGTTTAGCCAGTGCGTTTTCAAAAGTTTTTTTTGCCATGTCAGTCAAAATTGGTATAGTTTATCAGCGTAAGCGCTCCATGAACACCACCCTGCAAGCGCTTCATCCCCTGTGATATACCGGGATATCGCCGTCCGGGTATACTTTATTGAGCGTTATCTTATCAGGCAAACAGCAGCAATGCGGCTTAACCGGGTAATCAGCAGGTAACTATAATAAATGAATTAATGATATTGGGCAATGCCTTTCAATGAAAATGCGTAACTATTCAGCTGCACTTCATCTGCGCACGATCAGGCTGTCTTACACAGCACAAGTGTGCGGAGTTTATGCCCGAATGGGTGCCGGCCGGATAAAGCACAGCTAAAGCACACGGAGTCTCACTTCGTTCGCTTACCCCTGAATAGTTACGAAAACGCTTTAAAGCAGGTATTAATCATGAATAAAAAAAATAAAAAATATATCACCGAATTCATTAACTGGCTGGAAACGGAAAAAGGCTATTCAGCTAATACTGTTTCGGCATATCATCATGATATACTTGAGTTTTTTAGTTATCTTACCGAAGATGTTCCTGTTAACGATATCGCGACCAGCCAGGTTCGGGCCTATGTGGCATACCTGAACAGCCGAAATAAAAGTTCTTCAGTGGCCAGGAAACTTTCCGGACTGCGAACTTTTATCAGGTTCCTGCTGCGGGAAAATATTATCGCTAATGACCCATTTTTACTGATCTCTCATCCAAAACAAACAAGGCATATTCCTGTATATCTGACTGTTGATGAAATTTTCAGCCTGCTTGAGGAACCGGGTGAGGATGACAGCTTTGCTGAACGGGACAGGGCGATCATGGAACTTCTTTATTCAACCGGCATGCGAGTCGCGGAACTTGCTTCATTAAATATGTCACGACTTGATTTTGCCGGAGGAATGGTTAGGGTAAGGGGCAAAGGAAATAAGGAACGGCTTATTCCGGTTGGAAATCCGGCTCTGGAGGCTGTAAATCAATATCTGCCAGTCCGGGAAAATTTAATTGCAGCCAGGATAAAAAGAGGAAAACCGACTGAAAAAGAGGCGCTGTTTGTTAATAATCGCGGCAGCCGTTTAACTGTCCGCAGCGTGGAACGATTTGTCAGGATGTACGGTCGGCGGGCCAATATACCTGCCAGGGTAACACCCCATGCCCTGCGTCACTCTTTTGCCACTCATCTTCTGGAGATGGGGGCTGATCTCCGCTCGGTTCAGGAACTTCTAGGACATGCCAGCCTGTCAACCACCCAGAAATATACTCATTTGAATCTTGATTACATGACAGAAGTATATGATAAGGCTCATCCTATGGCCTGATTTTTATGGAGCCGCTTAACATGTCAATATTACTGTAAGGGATTCAGGGTTACCCCACGCGCCTGCTTCACGCCCGGCGATAACATATCGCTATATCATTGGATGGAAGCGGGTGCAGGGTGGTGTTCATGGCGCGACTGTCCTCCTGGGAATTCTCCTGGAACAGGTGATCATTAGTCCCTTGGAGGTTGTCCGAGAATAGACATTTTTTCTCAAATAAGGTAAGCGCCGGACTCCGAGGCATTTGTCAAAAATAAGCACAGCCACCTGGTTGATATTGCAAGCATTATTTTTTTTAAATAACACAGAGTCGGGCAGGTAAGCGAGGTACGAGACTCCGCAGAAAGGGCATTCTCGGACAGTCTCCCAGCCAAAAACAAAACGTAACTATTCAGGTAGGGGCGAAAAACTGTCCAAACCACCGACCTGTAACTGTTCAGAGGTAAGCGAACGTAGTGAGACTCCGTGTGCTTTAGCTG
>JANTFJ010000126.1 GCA_024763495.1 Desulfobulbaceae bacterium
CTTGCTTCCATGAGAAGGTATGTCAAGATGTTCGACGTGGCGAACCACATTTTTTAAATTCCATAACGTTAGGCTTCCATTCGCACTCAGTTATGTGGCTAGGGGGTCATGGCTAGGGGGTCAAGTCCGCCTTTGACCTTTGCTAACCTTTTCCAAAAGATTTCTCACCTCCCCCGGCTCATCACATGATACCAGGCACCGGAATATTCTATTCGCAAGGACGTGACATGAATTCTATCTACCACACCTCCCTGGAAAATGTCAAAAGCCGATTTGGAAACCTTGGCGTGGAACTAAGAGCGTTTTATCCTTCGTCCCGCCAACAAAAAACCACTGAATTCCATTTATTCCCAAAAAAAACTTGCTGCAACCAGTGTTCATTAACAGGAGCGGGATGGAGGATAAAATGTTGTTGGACTGAGCTGCGGTTCCACAGGAAAGATTTTTTTGACTCCTATGGGCTTTGCTTTTAACCTATTGAAACATGGTGATTAATATTTTGCAAAAGGTTTTTAGAGACTTAAATGTTGCAAAGATTTGCTCCCTGGTGAACGGTTACTTACTATTCATGATAGCGCTCAATAAAGTACACCCAGGCAGCGACAACCCCATAACTGGAAGTGATTCAGGGACGCCGCCATGCGCGTGCTCTACGCCCTGCGATAATACATCGGTATATCGCAGGGTTGAAGCGCGTGCAGGTTGATGTTCATGGAGCGCGTACCTATTCATAATTAATCACACCCAGTGAACTGCGGCCGTCAACCTTGATCCGCAAAGGCTTATCCAGCCTGATATGGCGTAAAAATTCAGTCTCTTCATGCGCCGGTTGTTTTTCCAGCCACCCCCAGTCGAAACGATCAATATCTTCATCCACTGTAAGATAAGGAATTGCCAGAGAGGTTATATTGTGGAAAAAATGAGTCCCCTGGGAAGGATCAACCCGCAGCTGGTCATTTCTCAATTCAACTATGGCTCCGACATTACTGATGTCCTGCCACTGCACCGGAATACCAAGCCAGGGATCAGCCGATCCCCAACGTCCGGGGCCGATAAGCAGGTAGGGCCGCTCACTGCCGAGCCTGCCGTTAAAACTTCCTATTTCCGCCGCAATTCCGGTTGTGTACCTGGGATTAAAATTTTCCGGCCTGACATAGAGCAGATCACCCATCTCCAGCATACCATGGCCAAGGGCCTGACGAGATCTACAAAAAGCCTGCTCCTCTTCCTCCTTGGTTATTTTCACCTCAAACCGTTCCGCTCCTGCCACCATGGGCCTGATCTGGAGGAAATAAAACTCAAAATCAGCCGGATCATTTCCCATATTAACCGCGAACTCAAGTTCAACCGCCGTGCCCATACCCTTGTGGCCCAGGGCCAGCAGGCGGGCCAGCAGATCAGGCAAGGCATGATGATATTTTAAAATCGGGGCAAAGGTAAGCACTCTTGGCCCGGGAAATGAACCATCCCTGATCCGTTGCTCTGCCGGGATATAGGCACTGGTAAGCATTTGCACAAGAGGCTCATTTTCCGCTGCACACAGCTCTCTCTTTTCCAGATTTCTGCTCTGAAACGTAAAATGTCCGGTATCAGTCATTTTCAGGGCATAAAAATAACGCTGGGCATTCTTCAAGGTATCACCCACAGTAGAAAACTGGGGCAGCACCTTGGGATAACGGGGCGAAAAACGCAGACTGTTTTCCCCTTCAACCACGGTTTTACCAAAACCTAGAGCAATGTGGGCAATCCCTTCCTCGGGCTGCATGGGGCCGACCGGATAAAAATTATAGGACTGGGCAACACCGGAAACCGCCGGATAAAAATAATCGCCATACTGACTGCCGACCAGCTGTTGAATAAGGACGGCCATGCTGTCATCGCCGGTTTGCCTTCCCCTGCGGGAAAAAGCCCTGGGACTGGTAAACCAGGTCGAGGCATAAACCAGCTTGACTGCCTGAATCAGTCGAGACAGACGAATTTTAAAATCAGGATGATTATTGGGGATCATCCAGGTCTTATACAGACCGGCATAGGGACGAAATTGAGCGTCTTCAAGCAGGCTTGAAGAACGTACCGACAGTGGAGCCTTGACCTGATTCAAGAAAACAGCCAGATCGCGTTTCAACCATTCCGGCATCCGGCCTGCCAGAAAACTGCGGGCAATGACCTCATCACCATCTACCCGGTTCAGGTAATGAAGAGAATTTTCTTCAACAAAGGCGGTAAATCCGGCAGAACTTATTACCAGTGTACCGGGGAATCTTATTTTTATTTCTTCCTGGACAAATTCCCCGGCCCGGAGCAGATAATTACGCATAAAGGCCAGTCCCCTGGCCTTGCCGCCAAGAGAGCCGGAACCAATCTTGACAAAATCCATTATTCCGGCATCAAATTCATCCGGATCAAAACGAACTACCATGCCCTGCTGCCGTATCCGGCGTAAATTATGTATCTGCCCAATCAAATATTGCCGTACCGCGTCTGAATCAGGAAAATCAGCAGCCTTGACCTTGCGCAGACGGGCCGCCAGATCAACTTCGGATCGAGCCAGAATCCAGGTGGAAAAATGATTAAGTCCGGCATGATACATCAACGATTCAGCCGAAACCTGGGCCAGTTTCTTTTCCAGATCGGTAAAATTTACGGCCCGGGCCACCTCCCGGCCATCAGGAAGACGAAAAACAAAATCGCCAAACCCCAGATGCTTCAGAAAAAAACGATGAATCTGCTCAGCCAGAATTGAAGATTTTTTGTCAAGAAAAACAGCGGGAATGTCTTCAGCCTGCTGCCGGTTTTCAGGATTGGAACTTAACATCAACAGGGGCAGATCCGGAACATCGTCTCTTATCATGGACAACAACTCAAAACCGGCCCTGTTGTCCATCTTGTTATTACGTGGAAAACTGACATCGGAAATTATACCTATAACAAACGAATGGTACTGCTGATAAATATCAAGAGCCTCTTCATAATCCTCAGACACCAGGATTTTAGGTCTGGCCCGCATTTTCAGCAGACGATGCTCAGCATTTAAACTATCGTCAAGAACTGCCTGGGTCTGACGCACTACTTCGCGGTATAGAAGTGGCAGAAAATTAGAACGATAAAGGGGAGAATCTTCGATCAGCAGCAGGATGGGGACATTAGCTATGGTGGTGTCATGGGTGGCATTCCGGCAATCTTCGACATTCTTAACGATGGCCAGCAACAGGTCAGGATCAATAGACCAGACAAAAATATTGTCAATTCCCTCCCGCACTCCGGCAGACAAAGGGTAAACGCCTTTAAGGTTATGGGCCAGGAGAACAACCGGAAGATCAGAATAAATTTTCTTTACCTGCCTTCCCAGATCCCAGCCGTCAATTTCCCCTACCATCTGCATGGTGATGACCAGATCATATCTTTTCTGCTCAAGGAGGTGGAGAGCCGCACGGGCCGAGGTTACCCGTTTAATCCGGGGAGGACTGCTGAGATTAAGCCCCTGGTATTCACTGGCCAGCCGGGCGGCCAGGCTGATATCCTCTTCCATGATAAAGGCGTCATAGGGGCTGGAAACGAGAAGAATTTCCCGTACCCTGTTGGCCATTAATTCATGAAAAATGCTTATACTGGAAATCTCCATTTCATCGACTGACCATACAGTGGTTAGCGAAGTTAGTCGCTAACCACCTGATTTGTAGGTGTTTACAGGGTGCCGAAAATTTTCGCGATCAGACTGGCGCAGGTAAGCGAGGAACGAGATTCCGAATGAAGAGGTAAGCACCCTTAAAAACAGGGCATAAACTCCGACTCCGTTCAGTAGCCTGTGAGCAGTTACGCAAAAAAACACGTGACTATTCAGATTTCCCGCTCTTCATCAGAGGTAATTGATCGGGGCAGGGAATCAAGGTCAAAGGCATTTGCGGCCTCGGCTCCGGCAGCAAATGCTTTACTGTTCAATTCAACTGTCTTGGGAGGCACCCGGCCTAAAACCGCCTGCCGCAGGCCTTCCGCCCCTACTGCCGGACAGAGCAGGCCAACCGCCCCCAGGGCCACAACATTAGCTACCAGCTCCCGCCCCAACTCCCTGGCAATACTGGTAAAAGGAATAGCAATTACCCGACTGGTCGGCACCTGTTCAACAAAGGTTGAATCAACTACCAGCAGACCATTAGGTTTAAAATCATAAAAATAAGCATCCAGGGCGGCCTGGTTCATGGCCAGAAAAAAATCCATCGTGATTACTTTGGGGTAATCAATTTCCCGGGAACTGATAACCACCTCAGCCTTGCTCTTGCCGCCCCTGGCTTCAGGGCCGTAACTCTGGGTCTGGCTGACATATTTTTTATCATACAGAGCGGCAGCTTCCGCCAAAATTACAGCGGCCAGGATTATGCCCTGGCCTCCTGAACCGCCGAAGCGAATTTCATAACGGTCATCATTCATTTTTTCTTTTCCTGATGCAGAGCCTGTTCTCGAATATGCTGATACTCACTGGTATAACTTGGTTTATCACGGTCAGCCAAAATACCGATAGTGAATTTTCCTTCCAGTTCCGCAGCTTCCATTTTCGCGGCCCTGGAAACGCTGACAGCCTGATCGCGAAACCATTTCATCATGGTAACCGGATCAGGCATCTTATTCCGGCGGCCATACTGGGTATGGCAGTTGGACATAATCTCAATAACGCTGAATCCTTCCTTTTCAATGCCCCTGGCAATGAGCTTATCCAGGGCCGGAACATGATAAACCGTGCCCCTGGCAACATATGAAGCCCCGGCGGTCACAGCCAGTTCAGCAATGGAAAAGGCATGTTCAATATGCCCATAAACCGAGGTTGCTGAATTAGAGCCATAAGGAGTAGTAGGCGAATACTGCCCCCCGGTCATGCCGTAAATCTGGTTATTAATAATGATGGCGGTAAGGTTGAGGTTGCGGCGGGCCGCGTGGATAAAATGATTGCCGCCAATAGCGGTCGCGTCGCCGTCCCCCATAACGGTCATGACCGTGAGCGAGGGATTTGCCAGCTTGATACCGGTAGCAAAGGTCAAAGCCCGGCCATGGGTGGTATGGATAGTGTTAAAATCAACATAGACCGGCAGGCGGCCTGAACAGCCGATACCTGAGGCCAGAACCAGCTCATCCTTATCCAACCCCAGGCTGTCAATGGCCCTGATCAGCGAACCGAGAACAATACCTATGCCGCAGCCCGGACACCAGACATGGGGAAATTTTTTATCATGACGAAGGTACTCATGCCGCAATCTGGCGCTTTCAGCCATCATTTTTTCTTCCATTTTTTCTCCGGCCTTACATTTCGAGCAATTTTTTAAAAATCTCTTCCGGGGTAATCAACTGGCCGTCAATCCGATTAATTTTTTCAATCTTGGAAGACAGATTGACCCGTTTCACCTCGCGGCTGATCTGGCCCAGATTCATTTCCGGTACCAGTACGGCCCGGCACTGGCGGAGAACCTGTTCAGCTGTCTGCCGGGGAAAGGGAAAAAGAGTAATAAGATGAAGAAGTCCGGCCTTGATGCCCCGTTCCCTGGCCATTTTTATGGCTCGCAGCGCGGATCGGGAAACCGAACCGTAGGCAATAACAGCTATCTCGGCATCATCAAGCATGGTTGATTTAGTCATCTGGATTTCATAAAAACCATTGGTAATCTTGCGAAACTGGCGCCGTTGAAAAGCGTCGATTTCATCAACGCGCTGGGTTGGATAACCATGGACATCATGAACAAGCCCGGTAACATGATGGCGGTAACCATCGCCAAAAGAGGCCATGGGCGGAACGCCCCGGCTGTTATCCTCATAGGGATGATACCATTCAGGCGGCACACTGGGCTTGATCCGATTTACCTCCTCAAATCCTGTCTGATCCGGGATAGTAATGGATTCCCTGGTATGGGCCACTACTTCATCGGAGAGAATGATGACAGGAATTCTATATTTTTCCGAAATATTAAAGGCATGGATGGTGATTTCAAAACTGTCCAGCACACTGGATACGGAAAGAACGACAATCGGGTGAATTCCATGGGTTCCCCAACGGGCCTGCATGACATCACCCTGCCCCGGGCTGGTAGGCAATCCGGTGCTGGGGCCTCCGCGCATGACATTGACTATTACGCAGGGGGTTTCGGTAATACAGGCAAAGCCTAAATTTTCCTGCATAAGGGAAAAGCCGGGACCGCTGGTAGCGGTAAGGCTTTTAACACCGGCAAGAGACGCGCCGATAATAGCGCCGATACCGGCAATCTCATCTTCCATCTGGATGAAGGTACCGCCAACCTTAGGAAGATTGATGGACATCAGTTCAGCAATTTCAGAAGCTGGAGTAATAGGATATCCGGCAAAAAAACGGCAACCAGCAGCCAACGCTCCTTTAACAATAGCCTCATTTCCCTGGAGAAGAGAAATTGTTCCTGATTGTTTACTGTCCATTTTTCGAAAACCGGAGAGCAGAAAACAGAGAACAGGGAATGGAAAAAGGAAAATAAACAATGGATGGGACTTGATAATATGATTTCATTTTTTAATTCAGTTGTTGTTATTTATGATCAGCCTTTTTCCGCCTGTCCGAAAAACGTCTGATTATGGTAATAGCAAAATCAGGACAGTGGAAAACACAAAAACGGCAGCCAATACAGTCATCAGCATTGACCACAACCGGCTTGTTGAATTCGTCCATTTGATAAACCTGCCTGGGACAAAAGGAAACACAAATGCCGCACCCCTTGCACCAGTCCCGAAAAATCTGCTGATCGTAGAGTTTACGGCCTTCTTTTTCCAGATTCTTTTTTCTCTGCCAGTAATCATCCATAATGATGATATAATACCAGAGAACAAATTGATTTCACGTAAAAAAAATAAAACCTGAATTTTAGCGGACTATTCTAACCCACAAAAGTGGAAGTGGACTTAGGATCTTTAGGACTCTTTTCAGTACCCCCTTGAGGGGTGTAAAAAACACGAAAATTAACTCTAAGGAACCAACACTGAATTCGATAGCGATCAATAAACCACACCTTGACTTTTGAGAAGGCACGGCCTGTAAGCGTTTCAGGGATGCCGCCATGTGCCCGTTTCAACGCTCGC
>JANTFJ010000127.1 GCA_024763495.1 Desulfobulbaceae bacterium
TTGGCCGGAATCTATAGACATTAAGCAGCTTTCTGGATCGGAGTCTCGTTCCTCGCTTACCTCCGGCCAACTACATGCCGGAATGACGTGATATAAAATGACGTGATATAAATTGTCCAGATTTTAGCAGACCTACGGTTGGGTGCCACCACAATATATGAAGAAGTTACAAAAAATTAAAACAAAAAATTGTTTAGACAATGGCCGTAAGCGCCTAATGATTGCAAATATCAGTATTTGTATCTGGTTACCTTTTCAGTAGCCCTTTGAGGGGTATAAATAACATGAAAATTAATTTTAAGGGACTAAATTTTGATTTGTATGCCAAGGAGTTGCAATGTTATCCGATAAAATAGAAACCGCTTATACCTTTGATGATTTGCTGTTGGTGCCGGCATCTTCCTCCGTCCTACCTGCTCAGGTAAATCTTTCCACCAGACTTACCAGGAGAATTTCTCTTAATATTCCTCTGGTAAGTGCGGCCATGGATACGGTAACTGAGCATCGCACCGCCATTGCTCTGGCCCGGGAGGGAGGGTTGGGTATTATTCATAAAAATATGGATATTTCCGATCAGGTAAACCAGGTTTTGAAGGTAAAGAAATCTGAATCAGGGATGATTGTTGATCCGGTTACTGTTGAAGAAGATCAGACCGTAGGTGATGTTAAAAATATTATGCGGAATTACCGTATTTCCGGGGTGCCGGTACTGCGGAGGGGAAAGCTGGTGGGGATTGTCACTAATCGTGATCTTCGCTTTGTCTCGGATCGTGATTTGCTGGTTAGAGAAGTAATGACCAGTAAGAATCTGGTTACTGCCAGGGCTGGAATTACCTTGGAACAGTCCAAGGCCAAACTTCACGAGCACCGGATTGAAAAGCTGCTGGTGGTTGATGATAATGGTGAATTGCAGGGACTTATTACCATTAAAGATCTGGAGAAAATAAAAAAATATCCCCAGGCTGCCAAGGATTCCCTCGGCAGGCTTCGGGTTGGTGCAGCTATTGGCGTTGGCTCAAGTTTAGGTGATGTTGAGCAATTGGTCGAGGCTGGAGTAGATGTTATCGGTCTTGATTCAGCCCATGGTCATTCGCGTAATGTGTTAAATACCCTGCGCATGGTTAAAGATGCCTTTCCCGAGTTACAGGTTATTGCCGGTAATGTTGCTACTGCCGAAGGAACCGAGGATTTGATCAGGGCTGGGGCTGATTGCGTCAAAGTCGGGGTTGGGCCGGGTTCGATCTGTACCACCCGGATTGTTGCCGGTGTCGGAGTGCCCCAGATGACTGCTATTTTTAACTGCGCTGCAGTGGCGGCAAAGCATGATGTGCCTATTCTGGCAGATGGCGGTATCAAGCATTCCGGTGATATTTCCAAGGCCATCGGTATTGGCGCTCACGCGGTTATGGTTGGCGGCCTGTTTGCCGGTACCGATGAAACTCCAGGTGAGACATTTCTATACCAGGGGCGGACATATAAGGGATATCGGGGTATGGGTTCCCTGGGAGCCATGAAAAAGGGCAGCAGTGACCGCTATTTTCAGGAAGATATTGACAGCGCCGCCAAGCTGGTTCCGGAAGGTATTGAAGGTAAGGTGCCTTATCGTGGGCCGTTGTCAGCTATTGTTTACCAGTTGATTGGCGGGTTGCGCTCAGGTATGGGGTATCTTGGTGCCGCCAATATTGAAGAATTGCGGAAAAAGGCAAGATTTGTCAAGATCAGTCCGGCCGGCCTCAAGGAAAGTCATGTTCATGACGTAATTATTACCAAGGAAGCGCCCAATTATCGATTAGGATAAGGTTTGGGGCAAATATCCTGAACTCATAATATAGAACCTGGAAAGTAACTACTCACGGGGTAAGTGCCGGAACGTCGCAAACCCTTTAATTGTAACTGTTTACAGGGTACCGTAGATTTTAGTGGCCAGTCAGGTGCCGCGTATATGTCATACGTAAGCCGGGCTGGACGCTAAAATATACGGTGCCCGGTGAGCAGTTACCATGGAAAAAATAAATGACTACACAACAGGAAAAAATATTAATTCTTGATTTCGGTTCCCAGACTACCCAGCTCATTGCCCGGCGAATCAGGGAACAGAAGGTTTATTGCGAAATCCATCCATACACCATGGAGTTGGAGAAAATAAGAGATATGGCGCCCATGGGCATTATAATGTCCGGAGGCCCGGCCAGTGTTTATGATAAGGATGCTCCTATCAGCGATAAGGGGATTTTCGGGCTTGATATTCCAGTGCTGGGTATCTGTTATGGGGCTCAACTCATGACCAGCCAACTTGGTGGCAGGGTGGAACGGGCCGAAAAAAGAGAATTCGGTAAGGCGGAACTGGAAATAGTTTATCGGGGTGGAGTGTTTGCCGGTATGGAAAGCGGTGGTCACCGTTATCAGGTCTGGATGAGTCATGGAGACCGTATTGAAAATATTCCGCCTGATTTTACTGTATCAGCCCGGAGTGAGCATTCTCCCTATGCTGCCATCCGCCATACAAAAAAACCTTTTGTCGGGGTTCAGTTCCATCCCGAGGTGGCTCATACGCTTATTGGCACGGATGTTTTGAGAAATTTTATTTTCGGCATCTGTAATTGTAAGCCGACCTGGACAATGCATTCCTTCATCGAAACTACGGTGGAGGCTATCCAGGCCAGGGTGGGCGAGAAACAGGTGATCTGCGCCTTATCCGGCGGGGTTGATTCCTCGGTTACTGCTGCCCTGGTGCATCGGGCCATTGGTGATCAGCTTACCTGTATTTATGTCAATAATGGCCTGATGCGAACCGGGGAGTCGGAAAGCATCCTCCAGTTTTTCAAGGAAAAAAGCCGTCTTAATGTTATTGACGTTAATGCCGAGAATTATTTTCTGGAACGGCTTGCCGGGGTTATTGATCCCGAAAAAAAGAGAAAAATAATTGGGCATGGTTTTATAAATATTTTTGAACAGGAGGCCGGTAAACTGGGTGACGTCAAATACCTGGCTCAGGGTACTCTTTATCCCGATGTTATAGAATCAGTATCGTTCCGGGGCGGGGCTGTGATAAAATCTCATCATAATGTCGGCGGGTTGCCGGAGGTTATGAAGCTTGATCTTATCGAACCGTTGCGGGAGCTTTTTAAGGACGAGGTCAGGGAGTTGGGGCTTGAGCTTGGTCTGCCTGAAGAGGCTGTTTTTCGCCAACCCTTTCCTGGTCCCGGCCTGGGCATCAGGATCATGGGGGAGATTAACGGAGAAAGGTTACAGGTGCTGCGTCAGGCGGATGTTATTGTCCTGGAAGAGATGAAGTCAGCTGGGTATTACCGCAAGGTCTGGCAGTCATTTGCCGTATTGCTGCCCATTCAGACAGTCGGGGTCATGGGGGATGAGCGAACCTATGAAAATGTTATTGCCCTGCGCTCGGTTAACAGTGTTGATGCCATGACTGCTGACTGGTCAAAGCTGCCCTATGATCTTCTGGGTAGGATTTCCAATCGGATAATTAATGAGGTGCGGGGGGTGAACCGGGTGGTTTTTGATATTTCATCCAAGCCGCCAAGTACCATTGAATGGGAGTAGAACTTTTTACTTAACTACTTAAAAATATGTTAAAAACAGGAATATATGTTGACGCGGAGAATATCCGTTTATCAGGTGGTTACGGCATGCGTTATGACGTGCTGGTTGATCTGGCCAACAGTAATAATTCAATTATGCTGCGGGCTAATTCATACCTGGCCGAAGATCGGGAGCAGACAGCTCATGATCCTGACTATCGGGAGAAGCTCTATAACTACCATAATATTTTAAGGAAATGCGGTTTTAAGATAATTAAAAAATACGTTAAGCGTTTTACTGATGCTGATGGTGTTGTTACCACGAAAGCAAACGCGGATATGGATCTGGCCATTGACGCCCTTCTTCAGTCCCGTAATCTTGATCGAATAATCCTGCTTACCGGTGATGGTGATTTTCTCAGGTTGGTAACTGCCCTGCAGAACAAGGGTTGTCGTGTCGAGATTATTGCTTTTAAAAATGTCAGCTGGCAATTGCGGGAAGAAGCTGATCTTTTCATATCAGGTTTTCTGGTTCCCGGGCTGCTGCCGATAAACGGAGAACCGGAAGGAGAGATATGGCACCGGGGAATTGTGGTTAATTACAACCATAGCCGTGGTTTTGGTTTTATTCAATATCATCAGTTAAACCGGAATGGCCTGATTCCTGAGACTATTTTCTTTCACTGTTCAAAATCCAGTGTGGAAAATCCGGCAATGGTCTTTACTAATTCCCAGAATATTTTTGAATTTCAAATTTCAGCTACCCCCAAAGACCCGGATCGACCGGAAGCAATAAATATCAGATTATTGCAGATGGATGATTTGTAGAGTCGAAAACACCTCTTATCTTTACTAATTTGTTTTTGAGTGAGCCCTAAGGTTGATTAAATGAATGCCCTTGAAATAGTTTCTTCCTATGAAATGAATGATTCGCAAAAGGCCGTTGATTTACTGAAGGCCATTCTACGAATTTCGGAAATTATTAATAACAGCAGGTTAAGTTATGATAAACGGATTAATCGGGTTCTGAAAATTGTTCTTGATTACATGGGGGTCGAACAGGGTTCTATTATGGTACTGGAGCGGGGAAAACTGGTAGTCAGGGCCGCCGGTCGACCGGAACTTATTGGTTTGCGGCAGCCGGTTAATGATGACACTGTGGCCGGCTGGGTGGCAAATAACCGGGAACCCCTGTTTGTTGCTGATATTTCCCGGGATGGGCGGTTTAAAAAAAGAGAAGATCGTTACAAGAAAAATTCTCTGCTCTCTGTACCGGTTATGCATGGCAGCAGGTTAATCGGTGTTTTTAATGTTACGGATAAGGCTGGTAACACGGATCTTTTACAAGAGGATATAGGTTATCTTCTCCAGTTCAGCAGCACCATTATCTGGTCACTGGTACAGCAGAAACTTCATAGTGAGGTGAAAAAGCAGCGAGCCACCCTGAAGAAAAGAAACAGGGAGCTCAGGCGGCAGGAGGAATTGCGGGCTCAGCTATCCAGGCTGTTGATTCATGATCTTAAAGCCCCTTTGTCTGAAGTTGTTGCCAATCTTGATATCCTTTCCTATACCGTTTCCGGAGAAAATCGGGAATTTCTCGAGGGTGCCCAGATGGGATGTGATCGGGCCGTACGGATGGTTTCCAACCTGGTTGGTATTGATAAAATTGAAGCGTCCGGCCTGACTTTGCTGCGTGAGGAAGTAAGTTCCCAGGAATTACTGAGGGAATCGTTATCTGCGGTAAGCGGCATGGCCAGAATGAAGGGAGTTGCGTTAGTTGATGAAAGCCGGAAGACAGGCTTGATTAATATTGATAGAACAATGATTCTTCGGGTGTTGC
This sequence comes from Desulfobulbaceae bacterium, assembly GCA_024763495.1. GTDB lineage: Bacteria > Desulfobacterota > Desulfobulbia > Desulfobulbales > SURF-16 > JANTFJ01. The sequence goes on from JANTFJ010000127.1 coordinate 5,383, forward strand.
AGAATTTGTTGATGAACGCTTTGGCAAATTCTGAGCCGGGAACTGTAATAAGGGTGGGCAGTATTCTTGATTCGAGCGGCAAAAAGATAGAATTTTATGTTGCTGATCAGGGAGAAGGTATTCCGATCGATAAACAGAAGGTTATTTTTGATAAATACGCCAGAGTCAGCGGTAAGCAAGATTCTCTGGTCGGCAGCGGACTTGGACTTTATTTCTGTAAACTGGCGGTTGAACAGCATCGTGGCATGATTGGAGTAGACAGCACTCCGGGCCAGGGCAGTCGTTTCTTTTTCTTATTACCGCTCAGGTGTTGATATGAAACCGAAGTCACCCAGGGAAATGGCCTTTCTTATTGTTGATGATATGGACAATATGCGTCGTTCCATCAAGTCTATGTTGAAATTAATTAATTACGGCAGGGACTTTTATGAAGCAGGTAATGGCCGGGATGCCTGGAAATTTTTAACGAATAATCCTGATAAAATTGATTTTATTATCTGCGATTATGCCATGCCCTATATGACAGGTACGGAACTATTATATAGAATCAGGCTTGACAGGCTTTTACGCGATATTCCTTTCATGATGATTACCGCTGAGGCAAACATGGAAATTGTCGCTGAGGCGGCTGAGCAGGATGTCGATGGATATCTGACCAAGCCTTTTGTGACCGCCTCTCTTGAGTATAAAATTGATGAACTGTTAAAAAAGGTTTTTAATCCTGATCCTTTTATCAGGCACTTGCGGGCCGCACGGGATTTTGAGGAAAATGGTGATATAGCAAACGCCATTAAGGAGGCCAGGCTGGCCTTGAATGAAAATGAACGGTCATCCCGGCCTTATCGGGAACTGGGACGGTTGTTTTTTAAAGCAGGTAAGATAAAAGATAGTTTAACTTTCTTTACCAGGGCTACGGAAATAAATCGTCTTGATGTAAGTTCTTATCAATATCTTGGCCAGATTTATTACAGGCAGAATAAGCTGGATAAGGCAATTAATTATTTTTCCAAGGCTATGGAGATCAGCCCCAGGGATTCGGGCCGAGCCCTTAAATTTGCCGGTCTGCTGATTAAAAAGAAGAAGATTGCCGAAGCCGAAAAAGTGCTGAGACTGCTTTTGAAACATAACAGCAAGACAGAAGTTCAGGAAGAGATTGTCGTGATGGCAGCCCGTAACGATATGTTAGATCTGGCGGTCAGGTGTTTACGAATCATGATAAAAGAAGATCCTGAAAGAGAGATCCTCCATAAAAAACTTGGAGTTGTGCTGTGGAAAAAGGGTGAATTTAATGAAGCATCTATCCATCTTGAAAAAGCAGCGGAACGCTTGGAAGATGATATTGATTTAATAATTATTCTGGCCCAGACTTATCTGGAAATGGGGATGAAAATCAGGGCTGATAAATGGGCCGGTAAAGCTCGCCGCCTGGCTCCGGATAATAAGAAAGCCAAGCGGATAATGGACAAATGCCTTTAAATGGGGGTAACCGTTCACCGGGGGGCTGCTTGTTTACTTATAACGTAACTGCTCACAGGGCACCGCATATTTCCGCGATCAGCCTGTCTTACATAGCACCAGTATGCCGCGCCAGTCTGATCACGAAAATCTCGTAAGCGCTCCATGAACACCACCCTGCACCCGTTTAAACGCCGCGATATACCTGATGTATTATCGCGAGCGTTGAAACGGGCACATGGC
>JANTFJ010000128.1 GCA_024763495.1 Desulfobulbaceae bacterium
ATTTTTATCATCAGTCCGGTGCCGCGTATTTAGTTATACGTAAGCCGGGCTGATGGCGGAAAGATGAGGCACTGGAGAACGCTGACAGACTGGAGTTATAAGTAAACAAGTAGCCCCCGGTGAACGGTTACCGTTTAGGCAATCATTTTGTGTAACTTTTCAGTACGTTCCCGCTTAACGCCCGGCAATTGCTTTTTGATATACCGCTTTTGTCTGCGCGGCAATTTCCGTGTTCCAGTTTATCTCTGTCGATGCCTTTTTCCGGCCTGCCTGCCCCATCCGCTCCGCGACATCCTCATTATTTAAAATACTTACTATTGCCTCTGCCAGCGCCTCGGGATCATTGGGCGGCACAAGCAGTCCCTCAACGTCATCAGTAATTGCTTCCGGTAAGGCTCCGACCCGGCTGGCCACCACTGGACAGCCAAAACTGAATGCCAGGGAAAGAGGGCCGGACTGGGTTGCGTCTAGATAGGGGAGAACCACCAGGCCGGCCCTGGTAAAAAAAGTTAAAACCTCATTTATTTCAATAAAACGATTATTAATTTCAAAAAAAGGATCATTACTGATAGAGGGTAAAAGCCTGTCTAGTTCCGGGCCGCATCCCGCAATAATTATTTTTAGACTGGGGAGCTTTGCCGCAATTAACGGCGCCGCTCTTATCAGGACTTCAATGCCTTTATATTTAATCATTCGGCCAAAAAGAAGAACAGTTCCCTTTTCTTTTTTTTCTACCTTTCCAACTCCATCCGCGTGATAGTAAATATCATAATTCCCATGGGGAACAATATTAATTTTTTGAGAATTAATCCCTCTATCCGCAAACTCGCGGGCTAAAAGCTGACCATGAACAATAAAATGATTAGTCAAATTTTGCATCATCCCCCCCAGAATTCTTCTTCTAAGCGGGATAACATCACCTGAATGTATATTAGTGTCATGAATAGTGGAGACAATTGGAATACCATGGAGTTTGGCGAGCATCAGGCAAACCAGGCTCTCGACATAATTGCTTCCAGCCTGAATATGGATAACGTCTGTTTTATGCTTCTTGATTTCCCGAAAAAGCCGCCGGCCGACACCTAGCGGCTTAAGGCTGGGGAACGCGAAACGGGGAACAATAATTTTCTTGAAATTGCAAGTGGTAATATATCGCGAAAATTTTGATAAAAATTGTTGGCCCCTGGTATTTAAAAATGCTATCGCAACATTATCTTTCTCTCCGAGCCCGGCCGCTAACTGGGTTGTATATTCTTCAAAGGAAAAAGCAATAATAAATATATTCATAGGCATAGTTATATAAGCGCTTCCGCGGCAACAGTTCTACTCCACTAAACCGGCATGGCTGGAGCAAATTTTTTCCAGCCATGCCCGTACATGAAAATGTGAGTTGTGCTTCCCGGTACTGCCGGGATATTTTCACGCTAAAGAGGAAAAAACCATCAAGCGGCTTTGTGTGGGGCAAAGGCAGGTTTACCCGTTTCTTTTGGAAAAAAGGAATTCAGCAAGCTCCATGATGCTCAGGTCGTCGGCAGGCCGATCGTTTAATAAAAACAGTTCTTCAAATGGAAAATCATACTTGTTATATTTTTTTTGAATTCCACCTATTAACTTGGCCACATCTATGGACTTCATCTCAAGATCCGCACTGAAGCAGGTATCCGGCCCCAGTTGATGAGCAAAACTGTCTTCATATCCCAGCGACTCAAGAATTTTTTTAATATCATCCACTATTTCTGTTTTATCTGTGACCTGTTGAATGGTCATTATACTCTCCTTGTAACTACTCATGGGGTAAGCGCCTGATGAGTGCAAACCTCAGTATTTGTAACTGGTTTCAGGTAAGCGCTCCATGAACACCACCCTGCACCCGTTTAAACGCCGCGATATACCTGATGTATTATCGCGAGCGTTGAAACGGGCACATGACGGCATCCCTGAAACGCTTACAGGCCGTGCCTTCTCAAAAGTCAAGGTGTGGTTTATTGATCGCTATCGGTTTCAGGGTGCCGTAGATTTTCGTGATCAGACTGGTGCAACATACTGCTGCTATGTAACACAGGCTGATCGCGGAGGTAAGCACCCTTAAAAACAGGGCATAAACTTCGACTCCGAATATGCGGTGCCCTGTGAGCAGTTACCTCTCCTTAATAATTATGTCCGCTAATTTTCGTTATTTTTGCTTTTCAATATGACTGCCTGGATAACCTTTTGCTGCGACTCAAGAAATTTTTCCATGGTGGTCAGGTGTTGATCAATAAGCTGCTGCCGGTAATCAGGTGATTTATTAATCACCTTTGCCCCTGATGGTGTCGAGGATTGCGGTGCTGTTCCATCAACAATAACATTTTGATCATCAACCTGCTGATCGCTCAGACTCGGACAGGCAAGAAAACCATTCATGCTTTCATCGAGAGTCAATAATCTCTGGTTCAGGTTTAATTTGATAGTTCCTTTTTTCTTTTGTTCACTCTCGCCGATATGGCGACCATCAGCGGCAATACGGACTGGATGCCTGTTCCGGTAAAGATAATCAAATTTCAAGGAATAACCATGGGCCGCAAGCATACCGAGCAGATGATTTAACTGGGTAATCGATGAACGGTTTTTTATATCTGCCGGGATAGCGCAAAAAGATTGATCTGCCAGGATATCTTCGACAAAACTGGTCAGAATACTTCCTGGGCCGACTTCGATAAATGTTCTAACTCCATGGTTATACATATTTTTAACAGTTTGCCTAAACAGAACCGATTTGCTCCACTGCATTTTCAATAATTCAAAAATCGCATCACTATCTCCGGGAAAAGATTCAGCAGTTGCACAGGAATACACATCTATCATGGCTGGCTTAATAACCAGACGTTTGAGCAATTCAAGCCCTTTTTTATTGTTAGGCTCACATAAGGGCGTATGATAGGCTTTTCCTATCGGCAAAAAATTTACCAGGGCGCCATGTTTTTTTAATTGTTTCCTGGCTGTTTCTATTGACTGTTCATCACCGCAGAGAACTATCTGGTTAGGGCAGTTATCCATGCTGACAAAAAGACTCCCCCGGCTATTATCCGCTATATCATATACTATTGAAGGATCTACGGCACCAACTGCCATCAGGCTTGCTTCACGGATATTTTTATCACTTTCATTAAAAAAATCCCCAAGTTCACCAAGAAAATCCATCTCGGACAGATCATCCCCAGTACTTATCATGCCGGAGATGAAACCAGCGGTATCTTCTCCACTGCTGTGCCCGACCAAAGCATCGGATTTTATTCCCAGCCTGCTCAACAGGGTGTGTATAACCTGACTGGCAGCAAAAATAAGCGGCCTGGCATATTCCATTGAAAACAGACGCTGATCAAAATCTTTTTTTTCAGCAGCTGACATAAAAGAAGGAGGGAAAAGCAGCTGACTGGGAAGAGGCCCGCGATTATTCGCCGCAAAAACAGCATCTGCCTGATCGAAAAATATTCTTACTTCAGGGAAATGAAAATAAAGTTCAGCAAGCATCCCCTGATACTGCGAGCCTTCGCCGGGAAACATGAAAGCCAACTTGCCTTTCCGGCTTAATTGTTCGGAGAAATAATAGATGCCGCTTCTGTCATTGATTGTTTCGCAGTTGGCGCCGGCAAGTTTATTCACGGCATATGTCAGTTTCCGGACATATTCATCAACAGATTCGGCAATAATGGCAATTCTTGAATTACCTGGATTTTTTATATCATTATTGAAGGTATAGGCAAAATTTACCAGATTTTCATTAGGATTGTCAGACAGGATTTGTAATGAATTTTTACACGACTTAATGAGATCATCGCGAGATGTACCCTGAATAACGATTACTTCGGAATCCCATTTATACTTGATATCAGAAATATTACGGTTGATGTTTTCCGCGGGATATTCCTCCAGGACAGTATGGGTATTAATCCCACCGAAACCAAAAGAATTAATTCCAGCTCTTCTTGGGTGAGAATAACCGTGAATCCATGGTTTGGTTTCGACGTTCAGATAAAATTGTGTCCTCTTCAGTTCCAGATCAGGATTCGGCTGGTCACAGATAGCAGGAGGAATGATTTGATGATAAAGCGCCATTGCGGATTTAATAACTGATGCCATGCCGGCGGCAACATTTGTATGACCTATCATGGATTTGACTGAGCCGAAAGGACAGGACTGAGCCTGCCCCCTGTTTTCAGCAAAAACGTGATTGATTGCCTGTACCTCAACCGGGTCTCCGACTATGGTGCCGGTGCCATGAGCTTCCATCAGACCAATTGTGGCAGGAGATAACCCACTTTCACCATAAGCCCTTTCCATAGCAAGGATTTCACCTTCAAGCCTTGGCACAAGTAACCCCTTGGCCTTGCCGTCACTTGAAACCCCAAGACCTTTTATGACGGCATAAATACGATCATTATCTCTCCGGGCATCTTCAAGACGTTTTATAATAATCATGCCGACCCCTTCAGACAACAGGGTGCCATCAGCATTTTTGTCAAAAGGCCTTATCCTGCCGCTTCTGGACAAAGCCGAAAGTTGACAAAATAACATCAGGAGCTGGGCTTGAATATCCCCTTGTACTCCGCCGACCAGCACCATGTCGCATCGTCCACTCTGTAATTCCATAATGCCTTGATCAAGAGCAATTATGGAAGAAGAGCAGGCCGCGTTAAGGATATAATTGGGCCCCTGCAGATCAAGACGATTAGCGATTCTTGCCCCGACAACATTGGGAATTGCGCCGGGAGCGGTTTCAGAATTGAATGGTGGTAAATTTTCTTTTAATTTTTTCTTAATGACGCCAAGTTTTTTTTCGTTAACCGCAGGAAACAGCTGCCTGACAATTCTTAAAGTCTGATCGATAACCATGCCATGTTGAATAATATTCAATTCAGCCAGGTTGACCGCTGTATAACTTCCCAGAATTACGCCGGTTTTCTCCCTGTTAAAAGAACGTTTATGATAACCGGAGTCAACAAACGCCTCCTGGGCTACCTTCAGAGCCAGGAAATGGAAAGGATCACTGCCGTCAATTGAGCGGGGAATAGTCCCGAACTCTAAAGGATTGAACTCGGCAAATTCACGAATAAAGCCGCCACGGTTAGTATAAATTCGATCATTTTCCGTTGAATCCGGATCATAGTATAATTCAGATCCCCATCCCTCCGGCGCTTCAGTAATAGAGTCAACTTTATTAAGAATATTTTCCCAGTAGGTTTTAAGATCAGGCGCACCAGGGAGAATACAGGACATACCTATTATGGCAACATCATTAAATCGTTTTTTCATAAACTGAAATTCCTGATTTTTACGAGAATATTTGTACGCGGCCAAAGAAAATGATTATTTCTGCGGGCAGGCCGTTAAATAATTGGTTGCTGATATTTTAAAAATATATGGCCAGTCAAAAAATTTTCATAAGATACTATGCATCGAAAATAATAAGATTTTTTGTTAGCTTAGGGCCCGTTCAAAATTAACTTCCCATTTTAGAGGGGGAACTATAACACATTTTGAAACGATCATGGTCAGTCAAAATCCTCTACGTAGCCCTGCTACGCCTGCGGTTTTGCCTGCCCATAATCGCCTCAACCTGTATCATATTTACCACCTCAAAATGTGAATTTATTTATGAACGAGCCCTTATGGTAAATGTTCGGATAGTGCCCCAGATTTGTTCGTTTCTACGTGTTCACTATAGTATACTATGTGAATCACGCCTAAACGGGCGAAGGTGGGGTGCTAGCCGAATATTTACAGCTTATGATACTAGACGTTGACAATAATCGTCCATTTTTTCTGCCAGCGCCTGACTGTTCCTGCCGTTGTGATAAACAGAGAAATTATATTCATTTAATTTCAGTTTTTTTATTGTTTTAGAAATAACATTCGGTAATTCATCGAAATTAATAAAAATTTCTCCAACAGGACAAGGCTCGGTTAATTGATTGTACAGGACAGGCAAGGCCGCTGGTATGATTATGGCCGTCCGGCAACTTGCCGCGTCCGCAATCAGACCTGAGGCGCGATATTCATATGAGTCTTTCTGGTAGTTAAGCAATAAAATATCGCAGGAGCATATAGCATTATAATAATCTTCATCTTTCCTGGTATCTAATATTTTAAGTTTTTTCCCGGCATGAGCTGATGTAGATAAAAAATCATCAACATTGGAGAATCCCATTATTAATTTTATATCATCAGTTGTATTTTCCTGCAGTTCGAGCATGGCGGAAATCATTTCATCCATCCCTTTTTCGGCCCGATACTGGCCGATAACCCCGACAACATATTCATTTTCTCTTCTTGTCGTTTTATTTTTAAGCATGCCGACCGGGTGTGGCAAAACCCAGTGCCGCGTTTTCCGCAAATGAAATTGATCAAGAACGTCTATCTTGTTTATTTCAAAAAAAACAAATCCAACCCCTAGTCGGCATAAGCTGTCAAAGGCCCATTTCTCATTTTTACTTCTTATGGCCCATTGTAAATTATGATTAATAATAAACCTTAATTTCGGCAGTAACGGAAAAAAAAACGGCGTAACCAGGAGCAGAGGAATAGTCGAAAATTCTCGAACGACAAGAAAATCATAACACTTTGATTTTAAAAGAATATTAATGGCTAATTTGAAATGGCGAAACAATATTCCGGCCTTGCGTGTAATTTTATTTAACCAATTATCCCGGCTCAAAAAACCAAATTGAAATCCAGCCAGAGGATTTACAAGAAGTTTAATTGAATACCCGGACATTTGACAGGCTTCATCAAAAATATTCAAGGCACCATGGAAATCAACCTTAACGGATTTACTCATTACCTAACTGTCCCCCAAGATTTTATAGCCCTGGCTCCGATAACGCTTACGCTCCAGTCTGATCGCGAAAATATCCGGCACCCTGAAGCAGTAACGATAGCGATCAATAAACCACACCTTGACTTTTGAGAAGGCACGGCCTGTAAGCGTTTCAGGGATGCCGCCATGTGCCCGTTTCAACGCTCGCG
>JANTFJ010000129.1 GCA_024763495.1 Desulfobulbaceae bacterium
TTCAGGGATGCCGCCATGTGCCCGTTTCAACGCTCGCGATAATACATCAGGTATATCGCGGCGTTTAAACGGGTGCAGGGTGGTGTTCATGGAGCGCCTACCTATCTTGTCTCGATTCCCATCTCCCTCATATGCTCCTTGACCGCGGAAATAGGAACTTCCCGACGATGAAAAATGCCGGCAGCCAGGGCCGCTTCCACGTCAGTCTCCTTAAAAACTTCTGAAAAATGTTCAACCCGGCCCGCGCCGCTGGAAGCGATAACCGGAATAGAAACCGCCCGGCTCACCTGCCTGATCAGTTCCAGATCGAACCCGCTGTTGGTTCCGTCCTTGTCAATACAGTTTAATAAAATCTCCCCGGCTCCCAGTTTTTCGCAGATAGCGGCCAGTTGCACAGCATCGACATCACGCCCCTCTCTGCCGCCCCTGACAGTACATTGATACCAGCAGTATTGCTCGCCGTCAGGGCCGGGAATGGCGGTTTTAATTACCTGGTGTGAAGTGTCTTCCCGGCTTTTTACATAAACCCGCCGGGGATCAACGGAAATTACCACAGCCTGAGCGCCATAGACCCGCGAAATTTGTTCAATTGAACTTTGCCCGGTTATTTTGCCGCTTTTCAGGTATTCTTCCACCGTGGCCACCGCGTCACTGCCGATGGAAATTTTATCCGCCCCGGAACGGAAATATTCGCCGGCCACGTCCAGAGAGGTATACGATTTTCCTTGCGAATCAGTAAATTCCCGAATGCCGCCGCCAATAGTCAATGGCACGAAAACCTGTTCAGAGGTGCGGCGCAGAACCTCGATCATCGGCTGATCGTCCAGGGGAAAATCACGAAAACCGGTAATATTAAGAAAGGTAATTTCATCAGCTCCTTCCTCGTAGTAACGCTGGGCCAGTTCAACCGGTTTACCGAGATTACGCACCTCTCCCTCTTGCCGGACATCATACTGATCGCCCTTGGTAACCACCAGATCGCCCTGGTCATTACTGCGGACATCCAGGCAGGCAATAATTCTTTTAGCGATCTTTGTTGTGCCGCTTTCATTTCCGGGCTTTGCAGTTAACTGTTCTGCCGCAAGGAAATTTTTGAGAATATTAAGCCCGGCTCCTCCGCTTTTTTCCGGATGAAACTGAACAGCCGCGACATTACCCTTCTGTACCCCGCTGATGAATTCTTCGCCATAATTGGTAGTTGTCAGCAGCCACTCCTGATTTTCCGGCGCTGGTGAGGCCCGGAAGGAGTGGACAAAATATAATTTTTCTCCTTCATAACCATGAAAAAGACAAGATTTCCGGCGCTGGATAATTCCATTCCAGCCAATTTGAGGAATGGAAAGCCCGGAAAGCTGAAAACGTTTTACCTGGCCGGGAATTATCCCCAGACCGGCTATGCCCGGTGATTCTTCACTGCCCTCAAAAAGGCTTTGCAGGCCGATGCAGATGCCGAGAAAAGGGCGATCAGCCCGTATATAATCAATAAGGGGCTGGAAGTAGTTGTCCCGCCGCAGTCGCTCCATGGCATTACCAAAGTTGCCGACACCGGGAAAAACCAGTTTTTCGGCCTTGATAATGTCGGCTGGATTTTTAACATCTTTTACTTCATAGCCAAGTTTCCGGATGGCATTGCGCACGCTGCGGACATTGCCTGCTCCGTAATCTAGTAATGTTATCATGTGCTTTCCTTGGTTGTGGGTAACTGTTCACAGGGCAGTCTTTTCACGATCAGACCCGGCTTACGTATGGCTAATACGCTGTGCCGTCCTGATTTTAAAACCTCCGTTACCATGTAACCAGTTATAATTACTGTGGTTAACAAAATCAAAGCGTAAATATTCGGGTTGGGTAAAAGCTACCCTTCTCTACCCCTTTAAATGTCATGGAACAAAGCTCATAGCATGATCGCCCGGAGAGGTTATCGCCGCCCTGGTGTTCTTTATTGAGCCCCTGACCGTCATTTGCGTTTATAGGAAAAAACAGTATCAATCTCTTTTTGAGATAAACCCATTTTTGTTCTCAGTACATTCCGGAGATCTTCAGAAAAACTTTGTTCGATAAGTTTTTCTTCCTGAGCAAGGGCTTCCTGCCTGGTCATGTTTTTTTCATTTATCATGTTAGTATATCCAAAAGCATCCTTGCTGCAACCCAGCATACTTATAAAAAGGGAATTAATAAGGGGATGCAGCCGGCAGTCGAACCGCCAGGAAGAAACACTTTCCGGCGGTATTTTCCAGTCAAGTTCCCGTGAGATTGTTTCTTTAATTTTTTTGCGATCCCAGGGGATGTAATAAAAAAGTATTACCCTTTTAATTTTTTCTAAAACAGGCAGTTGAAGAGACAGGTACTTGTTGCCGGGGACATGAAACTCGAAACGCAGCAGAATACGATTAAAAACCTGCTTATACCAGTTAATGTTCATTCGTTTTTTAGCCTTCATGGCATTAAATGCTGAAAGCGCTTTGTATTCATTGGCCTCAGTTGCCTCAGCAAAGGATTGTCCATAGATAATCATTGGAATGTCATATTTTGCCGCGTACTTAAGGGCTGCCGCGGCCCCGGCCCATGTACAATCCGTACAGATCGATCTGACTAAAGGGAATGGACCGTTTTTCAGTGTTGCTTTAGCGCCATATCTTTGAATTTTCTGGAAAAGATTATTTTTTGAGGGCACGGAAACAAAATCAACATTCAATATTTTGCATGAAGTTCTCATGTTTTCCATTGCCTGTTCTGACTGGAAGCCATTATCCCAGTTAAAAGCCAGGACATTAAGTTTATATATTTTCCTGGCAACATATAATACATAAGTGCTGTCACGACCACCACTGAGCCCGACCAGACAGTCATATTTTTTATTTTGTTTTTTTACCCCGTTAAAAATTTTTTCCAGGGCATTTCTTTTTTCTGCCTCGGTATTTAAAGATAAAGAGGAATCAAGGCCGAACTCCTGGGTGATCAGGTTTTCGAGACCGGCAATTTTTATTTCTTTATCTTTTTCATAATCCTGGCAGAAACTGCATACATTATCATTATTAAATGAAATTCCCGGAACGGTTTCAGGTAGAATACAACGTGAACATCGTTTCATATTTTTCCTCTGTAAAACATGGTGAGATAATAACTGTAAGTGAATCAGGGGTGCTTGCCATGCACGCGCTTCAACCCTGCGATAATACATTGGTATATCGCAGCATTACCCACAACCTGGCACCTCCTGTTCATGCAGGAGCCCGGAGTAAATGCCCCCTTGGGGGATAAATAACATGAAAATGCGAGTTGTTTCAGGGATATTTCCATGCCCTGTTTTTACCTGGCCATTATTTCAACCCGCATGGATGACAGTCCGTCAGGTGTAGCGGTAGAAAGCTGCTGAGGCTCCAGCATAAAGATTCTTTCAGGTTCAACCGGGCCGGATGTTACCAGGAAGTCTTTAATTAATTCCGCCCTGTCTATTCCGAGTTGACGCAAATCATTGCTGGTGACAGCAATATTATCATTCAGCAGTTCGGCCATTTCTGCCGGCGGCAGTTTTTTCAACAGGCCGATGAAATTACGGGGCCGGTCAAATTCGGCTGCTTTATAGGCCCTGGTTAAATAATGGTCATATTCTTCCGGGCTTATTTCTATTTTGTCAACTTCAGGAACTGTCTGTTTTTTCTTCAGTAAATCACGCATTTTTTCTCTTTTTAACAGACGTTCAAACCTGAATTTCCTCAATGAACGGCCATCTTTTTCAGGATCGACAAATGGAGTGATGTCAAGTTTAAGGGCAGGATGATCGTAAAGGGCTCTGGCAAAGATTTTCCATTTTTTTTCATCCTTGTCTTTTACTTTTGTTGTGCCGGGCAGAAATTCAACATAAAGAAAATCACGGTCAGAGGGAAAGAGGGAACCCAGCAGGGCAAAGGGCGAAGTAGCGGCCTTGACCAGCAGATTTTTAAGTACCGTAAATATAACTCCGGCCACTGAAAACTCCGGGTCGTCAAGTTGACCGGAAACCGGAATATCAAGATTAATTTCTCCAGCCCGGTTTTTAAGCAGAGAAATTGCAAGCGATACCGGCAGGTTGACGGCAGTATCATTCTGAACATGATCGCCGAGAGTAATCTGGTCAAGAAATACACTGTTGTCCGAGGTTAATTTTTTCCCTTCTATGAGATAATGAAGATCAAGGCTCAACTTGCCTTTGTCAAGGGGGTATGCTATGAATTTACTGGAATATGGACTCAAGGGATTAAGATCCATATCATGAAGATCAACCGTTATGTCAGTAAAGAAATCAGCCCAGGGATGAATTTTCCCTTTGATTGTCAGGGGAGAATGCTGGTTAAGAGTGGCCTTGATATCTACAATGGCCTGGACATCTTTACTGGAAGAAAGGCCGGTAATTCTGCCCTGGATATCCTCAAGAGCCGCGTTGAATTGCGGTGAAAGCGAATGATCGGCAAAGTCAATCCGGCAATCCTTGAGATCCACCAGTTCAATTGTTGTTTTAAGTGTTTTTTTCGGTTTTTTCTCTGTTGTTTGATTTTTCGGGGCTGGTGAGGATGCGGTTTCAGCTTTACTTAGTTCCGTCAGGTTCAGGGCACCATCCCGGTCGACCTCGATTTTTGCCTGCAGGCCATCGATAATAACCGCCTGGGCCGCAATACTTGTTGTCGAACTACTGGAAACAGCCAGCCTGTTTATTTTGAAATTTTTCCAGGAAAGAAGGTTTCCGGTCTCTGAATCAAGAATGTCAAGCCCCGTACTGGCCAGGCTGCCCTGAAAGTCAAGAGACGCTGGGGTGTTCCTACCATTGACCCGTAAATTCCCATCTATTTGACCGCTGCCTTTGTTAATGAAAATATTGAGGTATTCCGTCACATAAGGCTGGCAGTCTTTCAGGGGCAGATCATGAAGAGCAAGTTCAATATTCAAGTCAAGAGGAGCCGGGGTCAGGGAACCGGCAGCCTTTATTTTTCCTTTTTTGTTCATGATCATCCCCAGGTTGATTTTGCCTGATTCAGCCTGGTTGTTAGAGATGTTTTCAGCATTTAGATGTAACTGTTCAAAGGCAAAATTCGCTTTTTGTGCAGGGTCCTGATCGCTGAACAGGCAGGAATAATCAGAAAATTCCAGTTTCCTGAGCAGCCATGACCAGCCTGATTTTTCTTTGTTGGAATCAGGTTCGTTTTTTGATTCGGCTGAAGCCGGTTTCGGGGTGATAAAATCCTGGAGATTAAGCGAACCATCGTGGCGGTGAACCAGGGGAATAATCCCGCCGGAACTGGCACAACGGCCAATAATAATTTTTTTCTCAGTCAGGTCAACTTCACCGGCGTTGATGGAAAATTTATCGATAATAACTTTTGTGTCCCTGGTTGCGGTAAACCTGTCCAGCACGCAGCTGATATCGAATATTTTAAAATTATCCGGCGACAACGCCAGGTTTGCCTTGAAATCGGCTTGATCCGCGGCAATTTCAGCAACCAGGGAGTTTTCGTAATAAGGCCGGTATTTGCCGGGCTTGATATTGTTAAGCTCAACCTCTGCCTCTACCTTGAGGGGGATTGGAGAAAATTTGCCGGATATTTTTAATTTTTCAGCGCTTTCCGTGGTTAAATCCAGAGAAAAATCAGCCATGTTTTCCGGTTTAAGTCCAAAATTTTTTATTTTAATTTCAACGGGACTTAATGTGGTTTCAAAGGGGGTGGCCCGGCTCAAATCGCTGTAATGGATTGTTGCCTCGTGAACAACAGTCTCTTTGATATTTAAAATCAGATTTTTTGCCGGGGATGTTTCTTCCTGTTGTTCCGGGACTGCTTCAGGGGTTGGCAAGAGAGATGCCAGGTTGATTTTTCCATTATTAAGACGCCTGATAAAGAGTTCCGGTTTTGTTAAACTGAAACCAGCCAGGTTAAATTCCCGTCCCATGATATGAGTCTGGTCAAGATCAATCTCCATTGCAGAGAAATTGAGCAGGGGGAGATCATCCCTGTCGCGGATATCTACCTTGCGCAGTCCTGTTTTGCCGATTATTTTAATGGCTGGGCGGCCATCTTCCTGCTGCATGAAGGAAAGGGTCAGATTAAGATCGAGCAGGGCGTTTTTAATGGTAAAACCAAGATCAGGCGGCAGATAGACCAGGTATCCGGTAAGGTCAATATCTGTAAAATTAATGTTAAATTCAGAACTGCGTGAGTTAACAAAAGGTTTACTTGAGCCGTTTAAGCCCAGGACTGTGCCGTTGACATTGGCTGAAAAGGCCGGCTGGATAAAAATTTCAATATCATTAGGCAGGTTGGAGATATAAGGAACAGCAAGATGAATATCGCTTATGTCATGTTTTATCCCCTTGACCTGATCATTAAATAATATTCTTCCATGGTTAATTTCAATATTATTAATGGAAAAAAGCAGGGAAGATTTGTCTTTATTATTTTTATTTTCTTTTTCCTGACTGCCGGAGCCGGCAAGATCGGAAAAATTCCAGCTTAAATCCTTGTGGAGCACCAGGTCGACTACCGGGTTGTCCAGGGAAACGGATTTTGTTACGATGGCCAGTTTAAAAAGGGAAGCGGCCTGGACATTGAAACGCAGTGAAGAAAATGAAAATAATTCTTTATCACGGCCCTTGTCCGCCAGCCTGAAATTTTTTATTTCTCCGGCAAGGCTGAAAGGATTAAAGGAAACATTTTCTATAGATGCCTTACGTCCCAGGGCCGTGGTCAATTTGTCCTCTAATTTATTCTGAACGATTAACGGCAGGATAAAAAAACCGAAAATGGTATAAAAAATAAAAAGGCTGACAGTTATTATCGTCCAGCGGCTGCTGCGGGAAAGGCCGCGCCATCGTTGGGTTATGCTGTTTCTGGTCATAATTTTATCAAGTTTTAATACTCACGGGGTAAGCGTCCTGACTTCGCTAACCCCTGTAATTGTAACTGCTCAACTTTCGGAGTTGATATAATTGATTGAAATTATTTAATATAATTGAATAAATTCGTCTGTCATTC
>JANTFJ010000130.1 GCA_024763495.1 Desulfobulbaceae bacterium
GCTAAAGCACACGGAGTCTCACTACGTTCGCTTACCTCTGAACAGTTACAGGTCGGTGGTTTGGGCAGTTTTTCGCCCCTACCTGAATAGTTACAAATTTTCTTTGAAATAAACAACCTGCATCTACTGTTAAGGGACTTACACCCGTCAGGCGAGTACTGAACAGAGTCCAGAGCCTTAATTTCTTTTCCAGTTTATCTGGGCTAGGAGGTTGTCCATGAATAGTTACGGTGTTAACTGTTATTTTTGAGCGCTATCGTTATTAAGTGTCCATTGCAGTCCCCTGAGCAGGACAAAACGCCCGATGGGCACAACCCGGCAGGGAAAGCTTTGGACAAAGAGTCGATTATTGCATAATCCCCCGGATAGATAAATTATTGGCGGAGAACCGGCAAAACGATAGGCATTAATGGCGATACCCTTGACAAAACGGGCTACAGCTTCGGCTTCACTTAACCCGCTGGTGACCGCGTCAAAGATATGGCTCATGCCCAGCACCCCGCAGGTAATGGAAAAGGTCTGATTCGGTACTTTCAATTTGTTAAAGTCAAGCTCGTAATAATTTTCAAGCAGTTCAATGGTAAATCCCATTGAAGCCCCGCATTCGGCGTTCCAGCCCATATCCGCCAGTTTATTATTTTTATATCTGACAAATTTAAGGTCACGGCTGCCACAGTCAAGCAGGACATAATCTTTATCATTGATAAGTTCTTCTCCGCCCCTGGCCAGGGCAGTGAGTTCGTTGATATATCTGGCCGCAAATCTTTTGCCGTTATGGCCGGTAGCCAGGTCAACCCGCAGCTGCCGATTAATTTTTTTGGTAGCCACGATTTCCGGTTCCATACAGTTTTGGCTGAGATCAATAATTTTGCAGTAGGTGGTGCCGAAATCAGCCAGAATCATAATTTAACCCCGGAAAGTTCCAGAAATGCCTGAATTTTGGCTTTAACGCTGCTGCCGGCCGTGACATCGGCATCAACATATAATCCTCGGGGATGGCAGTCAGCCAGCAGTTTAGCCAGTGCGGTTTTGGCACAGAATGATTGGGCAAAGAAAATCGTGGGGATTCCCGGATTAAAGTAACTCTCAAGTTCCTGGTCTGCGGGTGTTTTATTTTCCATGCACCTGGTCCAGCCATAGATATTAGTTGTTGGCGGAAAGAGCTTCAGCAGGGAAAAATCACGAGGCGGCACCCCCCAGAAACCGGCATCAGGGCGGCAGGATGGCAAATTATCGATCTCGTTGATCCGGCTTTTTTTTACGCCAAGGGTGATTTTCTCCATTTTTTCAAGTAACGGCATTTCCGTCCGGCATAATGGTGTGCCGAATCCCTTGTTGTCCAGATTTGTGGTTTTTATCACGGGAATATCAAGATAATGGTTTAGAATCGTGGCTACATGGAGGGCGCAGTCACATTTTCCCGGCCCGACATCAATAAATATTATATCAAGATTAAGGTTGACGCTGTTTAAGACAACGGTACGCAGCACCGCGCAATAGACCCTGGGCAGAAAAGGCAGGGCATCTTCCATATTTTTTTTGACGATAGGTTCGTCAAGATCAAAAATCACCGCCTTTTTATTCCTTAACTCCTTTATCAGCGAAAAAGGCGGCATGCCGACAATCCCGGCCCTGGTTTCCGGTTTTATCAATGGCATGTTATTTAATCGTCCATCGTCCATTTTTAATTAAAAAATTGCTTTATGGCCGCCAGGTCATATTTACCATTGGCAGTCAAAGGAATGTTATCCGTATTTTTAACCAGACGAGGCAGGGCGTAAGGCTCCAGCAGCCTGGAAAGATTTGTCCGCAGTTCATTTGCTTCTATTGCCCTGCCCTCTACTAAAGCGGCAATCATGTTTTCCCTGCCGCCCGGATCAGCCAGGGGGAAAACAAGACAATCACTTACTCCCGGCAGGGATTTTATCTTATCACGAATTTCTGCAAGATCTACCCGCTTCCCCCCTACCTTGGTCACGGAATCAGAGCGTCCTTTCAGGAAAAAACAGTTATCAGGACCGCTCTCAACCCGGTCGCCGGTGACAAAAAAACCATTATTATCCCTGGCGGCTCCAGGAGAAATATAGGCTGATTTAACCAGCAGTCTTTCCCGGTTGATCTGCCAGTCAACCGTGGTAAACGGATAAAAACAGCGTTCACCCAGGAAGCGCTGCCTGGCGGCAATGCCGCCGGTTTCAGTTGAGCCGTAAACTTCAACTATGGAAATATTATTTTGACTACAAAAATTTTCATTATCATCCTGATCCAGCATGCCGGCTGACGAAAAGGCCAGCCGAAGCGTATCCGCCTCCAGGCCGCTTCCTTTTAACGCCCGGTAATGGGCCGGGACAGCCGCCAGGATTGTCGCGGAATTTTCTTTTACCGCGGCCCTGATCTCAGCCGGGAAAGAAGGGATGTCTCCCAGCACGGTCGCGGAAGAAACCAGGGGGATAATAACGGAAAAAAGCAGGCCGTAAATATGATAAGGCGAGACGGTAGCAATAAGCAGATCATTATTGTCTATCCGATATTTTGCTGCCAGGTAAAAGGCCTCACCAAAAAGATTACCAGCTGTTTTCAGCCAGCTCTTAGGCGTTCCGGTTGATCCTCCGGTAAAAAGCCTGAGCAGCGGGGCATTGCCGTCAATATCAATTTTCCGCGGTCGGCCCCGCTCTTTTCCCGGTTCAGGTCTGATTATCCTGGTATTGGGCGGAAAATCCCGCTCGCGATCGGAAATCGCCATAGTAAAACCCGTGGCCTCGCCCATCTCCTCCAGGGCTCGACCGGAAAAGGCATAAGGGAGCAGCAGCGGCGGGCCCCCTCCCAGCGAGGCCAGGATAGCGGCGGCAATAATCGCCTTATTATCCACAGCCAGGCAGACCGGCTCCTTACGAGAATTTTCCCTGACAAAAAAATCTTGCAGCCAGCCGGCCATTTCATATACGTCGGCAAAGGATGTCCCGGACTTGACAAATTCCTTTTCAGGATAATACGGGCCATGGCTCAGGAGCTGACTTAATTTATTAGAATCCATGCTGCTTCACCGGGCTCCCCTGCCAAAAGCCTGACCGGCAAGCTTCCTGTCCCTGGGCCTGAAGGTGTTATCCGCGATTTCTTTTTGAATTACCTGCTGGAACAGCTTAAACATTTTTATTTCCTGGGGTTCGTCCCGGTAAAAGGCATTCCAGGCGTAGTTAAACAGTTCCTGCAATTTTTCCGGGCTCATCAGTTTAGGCTGAAATACTACCTTGTCAGCCGAATAATCATTCCAGTCATAAGACAGAATTCTGTTCTGCTGTTCAAGTTCAGCAAAAGCCCTGGTATGGGGAAATGGTGTCAAAACCGTAAACTCAGCCAGATCAAGTTCTATTTCCAGCAAAAAATCAATCAGCCTTTTAATATAATCTTCACTGTGATGATCAAGACCAAGAAGAATTGTCCCCTCAACTCCGATCCCATGATCATGATATCTCCTGATTCGTTCTTTAATGTAGTCTGAAGTGTCAAACACCGCCTGGTAAACATACCAGGCTCCGGCCCTGGCAGCCAGTTCAAGCACCTCCGGCTTGTCCTCAACAGGATGGGAACACCATTTCTTTTTTAAAGGAATCATTTCCCGAAAAAGATCCATTTCCCACCGGGTATCCTGGGACAGGGAATTATCAACGATAAACAGCCGGTTATTGTCGATAGCGGCCATCTCGGCAATCGCGTTATCTATTGGACGGGGGCGAAATTGCCTTCCGCCGAGATAGGCAACGGCACAGGGATAACAGTTAAACCGGCATCCCCTTGAGGCATGCACCAGATCAACCATCTGCACCCCTTTGTAATTATAAAGCTTTCGGTTAAGAATATCCCGCCGGGCCGGGCCTACTGAGGCTATAGGCGGTCGCTGGGCAAGATAATCATAACAGGGTTTCAGCCTCCCCTGACGAAAGTCGGCAAACACCTCTGCCATTCTCCCCTCTGCTTCACCTAAAAACACGGCATCGGCATGAAGCATGGTCTCTTCGGCATGAAGCATGGTTGAAATTCCGCCGAAGATAACTTTTATCCCTTTCCTGCGATAAATATCGGCTATCTCCCAGCCCCGCTTTATCTGCAGGGTCAACATCATTGAGATTCCGACAAAATCAACCGGATCCTCGAAGTCGATTTCCTCGAGATTTTCATCAACAAATTCTACCTCAACATAATCTGGCAGGGCGGCGGCAAAAACCACCGGCCCATGGGGTGGAAGATGAAATTCCGTCTGGCGCTCAAGTTTGGGCCAGCGGGGATATATTAATTTAAATTTCATAGTTTTCAGAAAGAAATTTCGGTAACATATTGCTTACCGGATAATTGTTTATCGAAATATGGAGGATGACGGCCGGTAAGCGGCTGCAATTTTTTCAGCGCTGAGCAGGGTCATCTTCAGGGTATATCCTGAAAAATCATCGGCCTTTAATTCTAAATATTCAGGGGGCCGCCATTGCCGGGATTCCGGCTGAACCCTGGCCGTTATTGTCCGGCGCCGGGATTTATCAGGGCCGTATTGATTAATCTCCCAGCCATGATCCGGTAAAAAAACAATGTCGGCGCACTGACCGTTTTTTTCCAGATAGCGGCACAGGCGAGAGCCGTCCGCGAGTTTTCCGGATATGATCTCTTCAGCTGGCGGCTTAAAAAAAATCAATTGCAGATCACTGATCAGACCTCCGGCAAATTCCCGATTATCAAAAGGGGGAACCGCCCTTATAATTTCCAGCTCTTTGTCATAACGGGCCTGGAAAAGGATAAAGCCTTCTATAGTCATCAGGGCGCATTCTATCACGGGTTCATCAATAACGCTTACCCCGATGGCACTCCCCTTTTTACCGTCTGCCAGGGAAAACTCAAGGGAATGGACAAACTGCCATTTGCCCTGGGGATAGATTTTTCCGCAATTTATTTTTTCTGACAAGCTGGTCAAAGGAGGAACATGGACAGCATGACGGCTTGAACATGAAACAAGACAAATCAAAACTCCCAGCAAACAATATGTGAATTTCATTATTTTTCCACGAAAAGAGAATCGTCTGTTTGCCGGTTAAGCTCCGCGTTTAAAAAAGTCAGCCTGGTAAAAGAATCCGGGCCTTCATAAATAATCACGGAATCCAGCAGACCTGGCCGGTCAGAGAGTTTTAATTCAATTTTACTGATCAGCCGGGCCATGGCCTGATTTTTCGGGACAAGAATAATCCGGCGGCCGGTTTCAAGGCCGGCGGTAAAGCCGGGATTGTCATTGAAATTCCCGGCCAGCCATTTGCTGATTTCCTGAATAACCATCTGCATTGCCTCAAGGCTGAGACCTGGCTCCTCAATAAGTTTGCCGTCCCTCTCCATAAATTTCTTTGTCTTGCCATTATGCATCAGCAAAATACTTCTGACCGGTGACTTGTATTCCCAGCGTAAGGAATCCGGCGCCTTAAAAATAAAAATTCCCCTGGAGATAATGGGCCGGGCTAAAATCTTCAGGTGTTTCTCCTGAACAAAATCAGCCTTAATCGACTTAATTTGAGTTCCGTTCTGTTTAAGCGCTTCCCAGCTGTCAGCCCAGCCCGTGAGCAGGGACAAGGCAAAAAATAAAATAATAATGACAATTTTTATTTTCATATTAAAGGACTCACTCAAAACATTCCGCCGTTGACCGATATTACCTGACCGGTAATATATGAGGCATCAGCCGAACAGAGAAATCTAACTACCTTTGCCACCTCTTCCGGCCGGCCTGTTCTGGCCATGGGAATTAAATTTTTGATATCTGCTACAGGAGCGTCTTTAATCATTTCCGTATCAATAAGTCCGGGAGCCACCACATTGACCCTGATTCCCAGCCTGGCGACCTCAGAGGCTACGGCCCGGCTGGCAGCAATTATCCCGGCCTTGGCGGCAGCATAATTTGCCTGACCCCGGTTGGGCATCAAGGCGGCAGCCGAAGAAATAGAGACAACAGCCCCCTCTCTTTTCCGTACCATTTTTTCCAATACCGGCCTGGTAAGATTATAAAACCCCAGCAGGCTGGTATCAATAACCGACTGCCAGTTTTCCGGTGACATCATGACAAACAGGCCGTCAGCGATAATTCCGGCATTGTTAATTAAAATGTCGACAGCACCGAATCTTGCGGCAATATCCTCAACTACCCTGGCGGCTGTTTCGGCGTCACGGACGTCAAGCCGGCATATCTCACCATCACTGCCTGCTTGTTTGACCAGCTCCAGAGTCTGCTCAGCCCCATCCTTATCCGCCATATAATTAATAATTATATAGCAGCCTGATTTTGCCAGTTCCAGGCAGATTGCCCGCCCTATTCCCTTGCTGGCTCCGGTCACAATGGCTGTTTTATTGTCAGTAGTTTTTTTAATCATGTTGTTCCACCTGAAATAACTGCAGGGTTACTTCAGCAATAATATCATTATGTAATCTTAAAACGCTCCGGATTTCCCGCAGGCTGTCATATTTTTTAAAATTTTCAGCCCTGGTAATTATCTCGCAGGCTAAGGGAATCAGGTCAATATGGAATACGGCTCGCTTGATCCCTACCAGCCAGCCCATTTTATCAGAATCAACTCCCTGGGTTTTGATTCTATCCCAGCCATTACAGATGCCGGCGCTTTGAGCCGCAAGTTCCAGTAAAATAAGAGGTTGAACCCCGTCATCAGTCAATAACGGCCATGATTTACTGACAATTGATGAGGTAACGGCATATTCCTTCTCCAGGTCTATTATCTTATCAATCAATATCATTTTCCCTCTATGGGGAATCAGATCCTCAATATTAATCGCGGCTAACTCTCTGTTGTTCACTTTGCTCCCTCAGGCCGGTTTCCATATATCGTATTATAAAGGCTCGGTAAAAAATAACTTACCATTTTCGCATCCTGACTGTATCACATCTTCAGCCGCTCTTCATGTCACAAAATCCTCAACGTAGCCCTGCTATGCCTGCGGT
>JANTFJ010000131.1 GCA_024763495.1 Desulfobulbaceae bacterium
CGCCGACCTGATCACGAAAATCTACGGCACCCTGTAACCAGTTACAATTACAGGGGTTAGCGAAGTTATAGCGCTTACCCCATGAGTAGTTACAATAACAGTTAATTTAAAAGTTAATTTTATTGTAAAACAAGGTTTACATTGTTAACATTACCTGTTACAAATAAATATATCCTTAGCTCCTGTTTGAAAGGCAGGCTTCAGGGTTTACCCCTTTTTTCGCTCAGGTCGGCAAACTTGGAAACGAAAAAGGGGGTTTCTTTATTGTGTATCCATTACAAACATACACAACATCTTGTACTGCTATTTTTTTGATAATATACATATAATGTAACTGCTCACAGGGCACCGCATATTTCCGCGATCAGTCCGGCTTACGTATGACTAATACGCTGCGCCGACCTGATCACAAAAATCTCCGGCACCCTGTAACCAGTTACAATTACAGGGGTTAGCGAAGTTAGGACGCTTACCCCATGAGTAGTTACCATATAATAATATAATTATTCAATGATAATAATATGATTTCTTGGACTTCCATAGACATCACCCTGTGGCATAAAGAGGAATAACATCAGCTCCTTTCTCCATCTTATCAAGCAGGTCAGCCCACCATTGCATTAATTTTCTTCTCTGCTCAATGTATTCACTTCGATGATAAGCGGCCCTTACGCGATTACGTTCTTCGTGGGCCAATGCCTTTTCTATGACATCACCATCAAAGCCTGATTCGTTGGCAATAGTGGAAAAAGTAGCCCTGAAACCATGCACTGTCGCCCTTGAATGATACCCCAGGCGGTATAGAGCATAAAGCATGGTATTTTCAGAAAGCTGTTTATTCCAATCTCTAATACCAGGAAAAATCAAGCCCTCTTGTCCGTAAAGATTCCCAATTTGTTCTAAAATTGTCACTGCCTGCCGGGATAACGGGACAGTATGCGATGTGTCCATCTTCATTCTTCCAGCAGGAACTTTCCACAACCTGTTTTCCAGGTCGATTTCTTTCCAGGTGGCTCCCCGCACTTCTCCACTTCTGGCAGCCGTTAAAATAGTAAATTGTAATGCCAGCTTAGTATTAATATGAATATCTCCATCCCTTAATTCCTGCAGGAATTTGGGCAAGTCCTTTGCCTCCAGTGCGGCCCGGTGGGTTACTTTTTTTGTTTTTAAAACTCCACGCATTTCCGCAGCAGGATTAACGGTAGCCTTGCCGGTTTGCACAGCGTAACGGAAAACAGCGGTCATTCTTTGCAGCACCTTTGAGGCAATCTCCAGAGAACCACGCTTTTCAATTGGTCGGATTACCTGTAAAATCATTGGTGGAGTAATTTCAGTTACAGGCTCATCTCCCAAAACTGGGAAGGCATTGTTGCGTAAAGAATCAAGTACAGCAGAGGCGTGATTATGGCTCCAGCGATCCTTTTGTTGTTCAATCCATTCCATTGCCAAAAATTCAAAAGAGTTTTTTTGTACAGCTTTGGCGGCTTCCGCTTTTGCAATATTTGCCTTTTTCTTTTCTTTGCGAACATGGGTAGGGTTTTCGCCGGATTTAACTATTTCTCTTGCTTCTAATCTGGCTTTTCTGGCTTGCTCCAGACTCATGCCTGGATATTCTCCCAAAACCATAGTCGATTCTTTACCAGCCAGTTCAAAACGATACCTCCAGGTTTTTTTGCCTGATTTGGCAATATGAAAAAAAAGACCTTTTCCATCACTGAGCTTATAAGGTTTATCTTTGGGCTTGGCGTTGCGAACCTTGACGGCACAGAGCTTAGGCATGAAGACACCTCCAAAACCGGGTACAAATATAGTGGGTATTCGATTGCGTTTAAATATACCCGGCTTTGTACCCGGTTTTTTCGTGGATGTCAATGGAATTCACGGAAGAAGACGGAAAAGAAAAACCCGCAAACCTTTTCAGGCTGCGGGTCTTATGGAAGAGCTTGGAAGCTCTTGGAATATCAAGTGGTGCCGGAGGTCGGAATCGAACCGACACGGAGCAAGCTCCGCTGGATTTTGAGTCCAGTGCGTCTACCAGTTTCACCACTCCGGCTGAAGAATTATCATGTTTTTATATAGATCATGACCGATACTGTCAAGAAGAAATAAAAACACAGTCAAGACAAACGATTGTCAAATAGAGCTTATACGCCACGGAACCTACTGATTTTCCGGGGCAAGATAAAGCTTCTTGAAACGGAGGAAATAATCAATACCTGACCAGAGAGTCAGAACCAGGGCCAGATAAAGAGTTACCAGGCCAAGATCATGCAGCCAGGGAAGGGGCAAAACCCCCAGGGGAAAAATCAGCCAGCAGAGAGCCGTGAGCTGCAGCACGCTTTTCCATTTGCCAAGCTTGCTGGCGGAAATAACAATACCCGATGAAGCGGCAAGCCCCCGCAACCCGGTAACAATCATTTCCCTGGAAAGAATCAAAAAACTTACCCAGGCAGGAACCCGCCCCATGGGAATAAGCATTATCAGCCCCACAGTGACCAGCACCTTGTCGGCCAGGGGATCCATAAGCTTGCCGAGAACAGATTCTACCTTGTATTTACGGGCCAGGTAGCCATCTGCCAGGTCGCTCAACGCCCCGGTAATAAAGAGAAAGAACCCAAGAAGGCTGACCCAGGTCTCCACCCCGGGCTGCAGGCAGAACACCAGAAACGGTACCACAAAAAAACGGTAGCCGGTGAGGATATTAGGTACAGATGAAATATAACGCACACCAGACTCTTATCAGAAGACAGATGGATGTACTGTTTTCATTTATAATTGTGCCTCAGCAAGGCGTGAATATTTTCTTGATTTATACATCAGGAGAATATTTTTTGTATAACCGGTAATGGTGCAATACCCGGTCAACATAATTTATGGTTTCAGGAATTCTGGGGATGCGTCCCAGTTCCTTTACCCGCTCCGGCCCGGAGTTATAGGCAGCCAGAGCCAACTCTAAATTGCCGTTGAAAATATCCAGCATTTTGCGCAAATACCTGGTTCCGCCAAAAATATTATCCCTTGGATTAAAGGGATTTCTTACCCGCATATCACGTGAGGTTCCCGGCATCAACTGCATTAAACCCTGAGCCCCTTTTCGAGACATAGCCAGACAGTTAAAATTTGATTCCGTCTTGATAACCGCCTTGACCAGACATGGATCTACCCCATAGGCTCGAGCCGCCATCCTGATATCATCGGCACATCGCCTGAGAGGAATTATTTTGCAGGCCATTACCCTCCGGCTCTTGTTATGAACCGGCTTATAACGGGCATCATCAGGAACATTGGAAAAATGGACGACCCCGCTTTTATCCACAAATGTATAAATTTCCGCCTTTACTATCAAAGGCATCATGCTGCAGATAAGCACTGACAGCAATATCGCAGATTGTTTTGTGACTGGTTTCATAGTGTATATTATACACATTGAAACCTCCGGAAACAAATCGGAACAGGCAACAAAAACAAAAAAAAACTGGGCTATTTCTTTTCTTGTAAATAATTACAAAGAGTTATCACTTCTGCCTTTTTTCCCAGTCAGCCAGAAATTTCTCTATGCCGATATCAGTTAAAGGATGTCCGGCAAGCTGGGCAATAACCTTGAAAGGAATAGTGGAGATATCCGCGCCGGTAAGCGCCGCTTCCATGACATGCATGGGATGGCGGATACTGGCAACAATAACCTCGGTCTGGTAGCCGTAATTTTCATAAATGGTCATGATATCACTGACCAGATCCATGCCGTTCTGGGCCAGATCATCAAGCCGACCAACAAAGGGACTGACAAAGGAAGCACCGGCCTTGGCGGCCAGCAGGGCCTGGGCCGATGAAAAAACCAGGGTAACATTGGTCTTTATGTCTTCTGCGGCAAACTGTTTAACAGCCTTCAACCCCTCAACAATCATCGGTACTTTGATCACAATGTTGTCATGCAGGGCAGCAAGTTTCCGGCCTTCCGCTAACATGCCTTCCGCCTCAAGACTGACGACTTCAGCGCTGATCGGCCCATCGACTACGGCGCAGATTTCTTTGAGAATCGATTCAAAATCTTTATTTTCCCTGGCAATAAGAGAAGGGTTGGTGGTAACGCCGTCCACCATCCCCATGTCATGGGCTTTTTTTATCTCATCAATGTTCGCGGTATCAATAAAAAATTTCATTTATTCGCTCCTTGTCAGAAAACAGAAATCAGAGGACGGGAATCTATCATCTTTTGCTGTTTTAATTTATTACGGCCGGTTTCCCCGTATCCACGCGGAACGTGAACCCGAGGGAGGAAGATTAAATCAATTTTGCTCCAAAAATTTCCGCCGACACTCTTCACAGCAGAAATAATATGTTTTGCCGTCTTTGACAGCGCTTAATGATTGCCCCTGGACAACATAAGTATGGCAGACAGGATCTTCCACCAGGACATTATGTTCATCTTTCTCGAGCTGCCCACCAACCCCTGGCCTGCTACTGGTTGTTTTTTTGCCGAAAAGCAGACGATAAAGAAGATATAAAAGAATAGCCAGAATAATTATCCGGGCGGGGCTCACGTTTCTTCTCCTTGCCAGCTTTTTTTTCTGACCTGGGCCTGGCTGTCAATTTTTTGCAACATTTGTCTGTTGGTCTGCCGCAGCAGCGGATGAACATGATCAGGGGCCACTTCAACCAATGGAGCCAGGACAAAGAGACGGTCAGCTATCTCCGGATGGGGCAAGATCAAAAGTGCCGAGGAGATAACAAGATCATCATAATAAAGCAGGTCAAGGTCAATTGTCCGATCCTGCCCCACAGTACGATCCCTGCCAAGTTTTTTTTCAATGTTCAGCAGGCAGTCCATCAGTTCTTCAGGCAACAGCCGCGCCTCCACTACACCAACCGCATTGGTAAACCAGTTTTCCGTGTCCAAACCCAGCGGTTCGGTAAAATAAGGCGCGGAAAGACTTAAGCGGGTAAGCCCCCTGGTTTTTCCCAATTCATTCCAGGCCCTGAGCAGATTTTTTCTGCCGTTTCCCAGGTTGGAACCAAGGCCGATGAAAGCCAGCCCCATCTACAGATCACCCAGCCCCAGCACGTCAAACATGGTAAACATGCCATTGTCATGCCCGGCAAGCCAGGCCGCTGCCGCTGCCGCACCCCGAGCAAAATTATCCCGGCTGTGCGCCCGGTGAGTCAGTTCAATCCGTTCTCCGGGGCCGCAGTAATAGATGGTATGCTCGCCAACGATATCACCGCCGCGTATGGTCTGAATTCCAATTTCCGTCTTGGTCCTTTCTCCAATAATACCGTTTCGTTCATAAACTCCGACATCGGACAGCTTGCGGCCGACACCCTCGGCCAGCATCTCGCCCAGACGCAGGGCAGTGCCGCTGGGCGCGTCTTTTTTCTTATTGTGGTGGGCTTCGACAATTTCCATGTTGTAATCATCACCAAGGATAGAGGCTATTTTTTTAGCGATTTTAAACATGACATTTACCCCGACCGCCATGTTGGCTGACTGCACAATAGCCATATCAGCGGCAAGTTTCCTTAACTCAGCAAGATTCTCCGGACTAAGGCCAGTGGTGCCGATAACCATATTTTTTTTATGAGCGGCACATATTCCGGCAAACTCCAAGGTAGCGGTATGAAAAGTAAAATCAATCACCACATCTCCCTGGTCAATAATATCTTCCAGGCTGGACGCGACAATAACACCTTGAGTACCATAACCGCCTACATCACCAATATCCCGGCCTACGGCTGGATTATCCGGCTGTTCAAAACCTCCGACCAGGGTCAGTTCCGGGTTTTGAGTTACCATGTAACCGATTCTCTGCCCCATTCGTCCTGCCGCGCCGGCAACAATTACCTTTGTCATTTTCTAATGCTCCTTAAATTAATCTCTGATCTTTCAGCACTGCCGTCATCCGGGCCAGGGCGTCTTCACCCATTGTCCAGAGGGGCTGACGCGGAGTACCGGATTTAATTTTACCCATCAGTTCCAGGGCTTTTTTGGCCGGAACCGGATTTGTATCAAAAAACATGGACTGCATCAGGGGAAAGAGCTCATACTGAATTTTTCGAGCTGTTGCGACATCAGCAGCCAGGGCCGCGTTCATCAAGTCAGCCATACCTTTTGGGTGCACATTTGAGGTAACCGAGATAACTCCGGTGCCGCCAAGCAGAACCAGGGCCAGGCAGGTAAAATCGTCGCCGGACATTACGGCAAAATCAGCCGGGCATTGCCTGATTACATCGCAGGCCCGATTCATATTGGCCGTGGCCTCCTTGATACCGACAATATTATCAATCCCGGCGCAACGGGCAACTGTAGCCGCCGTGATATCAATGGATGTCCGACTTGGAACATTATAGAGGATCATCGGGATATCAACCGCCTCGGCCACACTTTTAAAATGCTGATACAAGCCTTCCTGGGACGGCTTATTGTAATAAGGAGTTATTACCAGGGCACCATCAGCACCCGCTTCTCTGGCATGCCTGGTAAGGTCAATGGTTTCCGAAGTACTGTTTGAACCGGTTCCCGCCAGTACCGGAACCCTGCCGTTAACAGTCTTGATGGTTAACTCTACAACCCGATGATGTTCTTCGTGAGTCATGGTAGCTGATTCACCCGTGGTTCCGCAGGGAACAATACCGTGAGTACCGTTTTCTATCTGAAACTCTATAAGATCAATCAAGCCCTGTTCGTCAATTTGATTATCGATAAACGGAGTGACAATTGCCACAAATGCGCCGCGAAACTTACTCATATCTTTCCTCCATACAAATCAATTTAGAATTGACAGCTGCTGATTCCAGCAAATAATGTAACTATTCAGCGTAACTACTCATGGGATAAGCGTCCTAGGAGGCTGTCCGAGAATAGCGAACCTACTGCAAAATCGGATAAATTGGCCCATTTTTCCGCTAATTTTCTTTAAATAGCGCTGCTATTCGCAG
>JANTFJ010000132.1 GCA_024763495.1 Desulfobulbaceae bacterium
ATGCCGCCATGTGCCCGTTTCAACGCTCGCGATAATACATCAGGTATATCGCGGCGTTTAAACGGGTGCAGGGTGGTGTTCATGGAGCGCTTACCTGGATTAAGGCACTGATGAATTTTCACGCAATAGTTATCCCCCTGGCCGCGATTTCCCTTGATCTGCTCCTTGGAGATCCCCGCTGGTTTCCCCATCCTGTCCGCCTGATTGGTTTTTTCGCTTCACGTTTTGAGATTTTTTTTCGGTCATTTACCAGCAATAAACAGCTGGCCGGAATTTTAACAATAATTTCCCTCCTGCTGCTGACATATTTATTCTTTAGCTCAATAATCCATTTTGCCATGGCAATTCATCCCCTGGCTGGACAACTGGCTGCCATCTTTATTTTTTATACCACCCTGGCTGCCCGTGATTTAATCAGGCACAGCAGTAAGGTATATCGTTCATTGCAAGAGAATGATATTGTCGGAGCCAGAAAAAACGTGGCAATGATAGTTGGCCGGGATACGGGAGATTTGTCTGAAGCCGGAGTCGGCAAGGCGGCCATAGAAAGCGTGGCGGAAAATATGGTGGATGGCATAACCGCACCGTTATTCTGGGGAATCCTGGCAGGGCCGGTTGGGGCTATGCTTTACAAGGTAGTCAATACCGGCGATTCCATGTTTGGCTATAAAAATGAAAAATACCTTGAATTCGGCTGGGCCGCGGCCCGACTTGACGACCTGGTTAATTTTGTCCCGGCCCGGCTCAGCGCGTTGTTGATTCCCCTGGCCGCTTATTTCCTGAACCTGAACTGGAAAAAATCTTTTTTCATCCTTAAACGCGATCGGAAACAGCACGCCAGCCCCAACTCCGGCCACGCGGAAGCGGCTGTTGCCGGAGCTTTGGGTATCGAGCTTGGAGGCAGCAGCAGCTATTTTGGCAAAAAAACAGAGAAACCAACTCTCGGCGATTCATCTTCACAGGTAACAGCCGATCACATCATAATCACCAATCACCTTGTTTTGCTGACTTCAGCCATTTTTGCCGCTCTCCTGCTTATTACACGCTTCCTGGTCTAACAATTATGGGGTTGTCAGCGCCTGGGAGGCTGTCCGAGAACAGGAGCCTTACCATCCTCCGGCATAACCGGCAAGGCCAAGGAGCATACCGGCAACAAAATTTATCGATTTAATCTTGAAAAAATCTATTCGTGATTCAGCCAGGAGCGGCAGCATGCCATGACCATCCTGGACAACCGAACTGGCCAGAAGAATACTTAAAGGAATACTCTGTTCAACAAAGAGGGTAAGAAAAATAAGATGCGGCCCGGATTCGGGAATCAGGCCAACCAGGCAGGCGACCAGCAGGACAATCAACTGGTTATCATGAAGCCAGTTCTGCAGATGGAGCTGATCAACCAGCAGATGCATGAGCAGCAAAGCGCCAAAAGTCCACATGAATACCTTGGGTACATGTTTTTTGGCCACATGATTCCATAAATGTTCTTCGAGAAAATGATCCGGGCCGGTTGCGACAATTACCAGTGCGGCCAAGGTAACCAGGAGCAGGGTAATTCGTATCCAGTTCCAGCTCCCAGGTCCAACCTGGCCGGTCAGTACGCCATAGAGAAAAAGCAGGAGAGTGATTGACAAAATCCCGCGGACAGCGGAACATGAATGCCAATGTTCCTTTATTTGCGGCCAGGACCAGAAAAGAGAATTTTCCTCATGATGAATGGTAAATTCGTGTCCACAGGAGAGTTCGGCAATTTTCTTTTTACCGAAAAATATATCGGTCAGGTAACCGGCCAGCAGGCCCAGGACAAAGAGCAAAAGAAAAATTAAAGGGGCCTTGTCCGGCAGCATGGACAACATGACAAATGACTCATCGCCACTGGTAGCCACCATTGCGGCAACTACTGCCCCCATGCTGACTTCCTGGTGGAGATATAGAGACACAACAGCAAAAGCGCCGAGGCAGCCAGGGGTGGCTCCTAGAAATGAGGCGAGCAGATACTGCTTCCAGCGCCCTCCCCGCAATCCCTGCTGCCAGATACCCCTGGAAAAGACATTAAGATATTCGATAACCAGCATCATCATGAAGACAAAGCCGGTAATCATGATGGCGTGAGTTATTGAGTTCTGAATCGTGGACAACATATAATTTTATGAATTAACTTTTTATTTTTGCGTAGTTATTCGTTACAATGCCCCTGCCTTTGGCAGGTAACCGTTCACTGGTAGCTGCCTGTTCACCTATAACTCAAACCTGTAAACCCGTAACAATTACGGTGGGTAGCGAAGTTAAGGTGTTTACCCCGTGAGTAGTTATCAATAACCTACACCCTGGCGGCGACAACCCCATAACTGGAAGGGATTGAGGGCCGCCGCCCTGCACGCGCTTCAGCCCTGCGATAATACATCGGTATATCACAGGGTTGAAGCGCGTGCAGGTAGTGTTCATGGAGCGCTTACCTGCCTTCTGTCACCTGATATCAGCTATCCGTCTGCACTTCCGGCGCAGTTCAGTCAGTTCCTCAAGCAGGTCAAGAGCCAGGGCAACGCCGGGCAGATTAATCCGGAGATCACGCTGCAACCGCATGGCAGTCTGCAGGCGGTGAATTTCCAGAGAACCAAACAGCCATTGGCCCTGGTCGGGTTCAGCCGGGGAAATCACGCCTTCATTAATCATTTCAATAACCAGTTCAGTGTTGATATTGCATAGCTCACATAATTCGTTCAGATCACAGATAATACTTTCATCAAGCAGGCATGATTCGCTCATGATATGTTTTTTCATAATTAATATCTCTCCAACTCTGCCCGCGGATCCATCGGCATAAGTTTGGCCATCTGTTGATAAAGCTCTTTTTGTTCCGGTGTCTCAGCCTTTGGGGCAACAATTTTTAATGTAACAATTTGATCACCGGACTGACCGGCAGAACAAAGCCCACGATTCTTCAGGCGTAAACGACTGCCGCTCTGGGAACCTGCTGGGATTTTCAGCTTCACCCGGCCTCCAAGGGTAGGAGTTTCAATTGTTGCTCCAAGGGCAGCCTCCCAGGGAGTAACTGGTAATACAAGATGAATATTCCGCTTTTCGGCATGGAAAAGCGGATGTTCCTCAAAACCTATCTCAAGATACAGGTCTCCATTTGCTCCCTGGCCCGTCCCTGCCATTCCCTGGCCTTTCAGCCGGATACGCTGCCCTTCGGTTACTCCTTCAGGAATGTTGACGTTAATGGTATGCTGTTTATTTATTACATGACCTGAATCGTCCACTTCCGGACGATTAAGAGTAAACGTGCGGCTTGAACCATGCCAGGCGTCGGTTAAAGGAATAACTACCCTGGCATGCTGATCCTGGCCCCGGCCGTGAAAAGTCTGATAATGGCCGCTTTGCCGGAATTTTCCTCCGCCAAAGAGCTGGGAGAAAAAATCGCTGAAGTCGGCACCGCCTTCCCGGCCAAAATCAGCGCCGCTGAATTCGAATCCCGCATCCCAGTTAGGGGGAGGCTTAAAATCCTGGCCCTGCTGCCAGTTACTGCCAAACTTGTCATAAGCCGCCCGTTTTTCAGGATCGCTCAGTACCTCGTAAGCCTCACCAACCTCTTTAAATTTCTGTTCAGCATCAGCCGCCTTGTTGATATCAGGATGATATTTGCGGGCCAGTTTTCGATAAGTCCGCTTGATTTCATCCTGGCTGGCATCCCTGGCCAGTCCAAGAGTTTTATAATAATCCTTATATTCCATGTTGTTAAGTACCTTATTTCTGAATTCCCGCAATAAAAAACAAGAAGTTTACGTAGTAATTTTGTTAATAAATCAAGCAGCTAATCGTATAAAAATAATAAAGCTCCTACAGGAGGACAGAGATTTTTCCGGGTTGCCGGCAGTTCCTGAGACCTTATCTCTATCAATTGGTAACAGCTCACAGGATGCCGGATCAGGAGTCCAGGAGGATGTTTTTTATGGTAAACTCAACCCTGTAAGCGTTGACCGGTGCCTTAGATTCGACTCCGTGAGGTGCTGGTAAACGCTTACTATTTTTGTAAAGGGGCATTTAATGACTTCCGGCCCACTGAACAATACTGCCGGTATCCATTGCTCCGGCCTGGCGGGCCACTTCCCGGCCCTGTCTAAAGAGAACCATGGTCGGAATCGAACGAATACCAAACTGTGCGGCAAGATTCTGCTCAACCTCAGTATTTACCTTGGCCAGGCGAATGTGCGGTTCAAGCTGGGTCGCGGCCTGCTGGAAGGCGGGAGCCATCATTTTGCATGGGCCGCACCAGGGAGCCCAGAAATCCACCAGCAAAGGGATGTCATTACGATTCAGATGGCGGCTGAAATCCGTGCCGTTTAACTCGAGCGGCTTGCCGCTGAAAAGAACATTTCCACATTTACCACATTTGGGCCGGTCAGCAAGCCGGGCCGCAGGGATACGGTTAACCGCGGCGCAATTGGGACAGACAATATGTAAAATGGAATTCATTAACTTACCTCCTTGTCGGAAATCACAAGTCAGAAAACAGAGGACGAAAGCTGTCTGGGTAATTATGTTATATCTCACCATAGTCATTGAGCATCTTTACTGTCAAGTATTTGAAAGACAATGACATTACAAAAGCTGTATTGACCAATATCAGCCAACCTGGTAAAAAAACGGGATGCGAAATATTATTGAAATAGAGGTTTTTAACAAATTTTTCTCTTCAATTGCTGAAGAAATGGGCATTGTCCTCAAACGTTCAGCCTTTTCTTCCAATATAAAAGAACGTTGTGATTTTTCCTGTGCAATATTTGACCAAAAAAAGGAACTGGCAGCCCAGGCTGCTCATATTCCGGTGCATCTGGGAGCTATGCCCAGAACCCTGGAAGCGGTGCTTGAACATTTCACCCTGAAGCCTGGCGACATAATTGTAACTAATGATCCCTTCCAGGGCGGCAGTCATCTGCCGGATATAACCATGATCGAGGCATTGCATGACGAATCGGGAACCCCTTTATTTTATGTGGTGAATCGAGCCCATCACGCGGATGTCGGCGGTAAGGTTCCGGGGTCAATGGGGTTCTCCCGCTCACTTGAAGATGAAGGTATACTTATCCGGCCAACATTTTTGTCCAGAAAAGGTCAATTAAACAACATCTTTTTCGATAAATTCCTGGCCGCTGTGCGTAATCCGGCAGAACGGCAGGGGGACATCCAGGCCCAAAGAGCTTCTTTGCGGCGGGGGAAAATCAGGCTTGCCGAGCTATTGAGCAGATATGGCCTTCACCATATTTCTACGATCCTTGATCAGCTTAAAAATTATGGTGAAAAAGTAATGCGGAATACTATCAGGCAATTGCCGGATGGCTGCTATACATTTAGGGATTATCTTGATAATGACGGCCTGGGGCGCAAGCCTTTACCCATTTCTCTTAAGCTTACCATAAAAGACAGCGAGGCCCTGGCTGATTTTTCCGACAGCGCCCCCCAGATTAATACCCCGCTTAACACGGTCAAGGCCGTGACAATTTCTGCCGTTATCTACACTTTTCAATGCCTGACAGGAGAAGGGTATCCGATCAATCAGGGAAGTTATCGGCCGATTACCGTTAAAACCAGGCAGGGAACTATTCTTGACAGCCTGTTCCCCGCTCCGGTTGCCGCCGGCAATGTTGAAACATCCCAGCGAATTGTTGATACCCTGTTCGGTGCCCTGGCCCAGGCTGCCCCGGATCAGGTTCCAGCGGCAAGCTGCGGCAGCATGAACAATATCGCCATAGGCGGGATGAGCGGTCAGTTTACCTATTACGAGACAATTGGCGGTGGAATGGGGGGCAGGCCCTATGCTCCCGGTTTAAACGGAATACACACTCACATGACCAACACCATGAATACTCCGGTTGAAGCCCTGGAGCACAGCTACCCCCTGCAAGTGGAAAAATATTCCCTGTGGCAGAATTCAGGCGGGAAAGGGCGATTTCCCGGGGGCAACGGAATTATTCGAGCTTATCGTTTTCTGGAACCAAGCGAGGTGTCGCTTTTAATGGAACGACGCAGTCAAGTTCCCTATGGCCTGGCAGGAGGAAGTTCCGGGAAAAAAGGAGAAAGCTGGTTAGTGAGCAACAAAAAAAGAAAAAAAATAGCCGGAAAAATAAATTTTCAGGCAAAGGCAGGTGACAGGCTGATTATTAAAACACCTGGCGGAGGAGGATGGGGCAGCAGGTAATTTTTGTAAGCGCTCCATGAACACCACCCTGCACGCGCTTCAAGCCTGTGATATACCTATATTATCGCAGGGCGTGGAACACGCGCATGGCGGCGTCCCTGAATTCCTTACAGTTATGAGTCTGTTGCCGCCTTGGTGTACTTTATTTTTCAACCGTTGAATATTGAGAACATTTTTCAGCCAGAATACAAACGCCTTTTTTTTCCATTATTACCTTGATTTCATCTTCGGAAAGAATTGAATTTTTATGGCGGGAAATATAGACAAGACAATCTTCACAAACATTCAAAATTGTCCGGTAATCCTCCAGCTCTCTTGCCAGTTCCCAACAGGGTATATTCCCTCTTTCCCTGGCCGGGCAATCCTCAGTATTAACGCATTTAGTAATTTTCCAGCAAAGCCACTCTATTGGAGACATGGAAAAACCTTGAATATGATGCCCATGGGGCAGATTTAGTATCTTGTTCCTGGGAAGCTGTAACAAAAAACAAGAGACAAGCGTAGACTTCGTGAGGTGCTGGTGAACGCTTACCCTTTTATTTATCAACTGTCAGCGGTTGTGGCACCTGATTGTTGAACTTTCTCTCTTCTGCTAATCGCAAGACAATAAACGTAAGCGCTCCATGAACACCACCCTGCACCCGTTTAAACGCCGCGATATACCTGATGTATTATCGCGAGCGTTGAAACGGGCACATGGCGGCA
>JANTFJ010000133.1 GCA_024763495.1 Desulfobulbaceae bacterium
GGTGTAAGGCCAGAATTTTCAAACAGTCTTCTTCAATGTCAATTTCCATCTCATCAATTTCATAGTCGGATTTTATTATAAAATTAAGCAGTTCCCGGTCATGGCTCTCAATAGCGCTGACCGCCTTCCTGACTCTGTCCTCAACAAGTGAGCCCATGATAAGAAGTTTTTTATTTAATTTTTCCAGTTCAAAATGAAATGTCTGATATACGGCCATGGCTGGTTTTGCCTTTTTTATGTTGTAGGTAACTGCTCACAGGGCACCGCATATTTCCGCCATCAGCCCGGTTTACGTATGACTAATACGCGGCACCGGCCTGATGACGAAAATCTACGGCACCCTGTAACCAGTTACAAATATTGAGATTTGCAATCATTAGGTGCTTACCCTATGAGTAGTTACAGTTATAGATGATAGCGTTCAATAACCTTTGCTTGTCTTTTTTCCTTTTCAGCAGATAAATTTTTAATGAAGCCACCATAACCAGGAGATATTTTGTCTTTGTTAGAAAAATATTAGGATTGTGTTAGTAACAATAAAAAAGAAAAGATCCTGCGTCTTTTTGGGCGCAGGAGTGGCGGGTTATATACTTGTAGAGCAGGGCTGCGAGGGGAGGGGTAAAAAAATATTGCCCAACCTGTCAGTTATAATCACATAAAAGCAGGCTTCCAGGTAATCTGTGCTGAAAGTGGCAGGGAGGGGTTAAGTCATGAATGCAGTTGTTGCCGAGGCCCATCTGCTGGGTGAAGATGATATTTTGCTGAAAGTCAACCTGCTGCTGAATATTATTCCTCTTTCTGCTGCCATGGCGGCCTGGTGAAATAATTTAAGGGGCTGGTTATTAAAATATCATCCTGATGAAATTCCCGGTCAAGCTCCGCTACGATTTGAGTTGCTTTTGGAGGATGCAGACGTTTCGCATAATAGCATAACGGCCTGGCAAGTGAGTCGTCAGCGTATTTCACTTCAATTAGTTCCTGAATAATACCATCTCGTAAAATAACAAAATCTACTTCACGCCCCTCCTTATCGCGGATATATCGCAATTCATACCTGTAACCATAATAGTCTTCCATAAAATGGAGTCTCTTGAGCAGGGAGGTCGCCACCAGATTCTCAAAAAGGGCGCCGTTGTCGCCGATCACATCGCCATTATCAAAAAAGAATACCTTCGGTGGTTTGTGAATAGCTCGCGGTAAAGATCTGGTATATGGCTTTACCAGAAATATGAGATACATCCTTTCCAGAACCGCCAGCCAGGACTTTATGGTATTGGATGAGACATGAATATCATTGGCAAGATTAGCCACCACCACGGTGCTGCCGACCCTGGTGCGCAATAACTCCAAGAGAAGGCTCAAGCTTTGAATGTTGCGGATGGACTCAATATCACGGATATCTTCACGAACCACCCGGTCCAGGCGTTCACGTCGCCATCGTCTGGCTTCGCGTTCATCACCTGCCAGCAAGGGTTCAGGAAAGCCGCCAATCGTCATAAGGCGCTTGAATCCTTCCTCTCCAGACATGCCGGTCGGCAGTTCATCCAGAGTAAAGGGATGCAGGCGCCAGTAATGGTAACGCCCCAGCAATGAGTCCCCACCCTGGCGATAGACATCAAGACGGGCAGAGCCGGTTACCAGTATTGAATGACGTTTTTTCTGGACATCGTATATCCCCTTAATCCAGCTCTTCCAGCCAGGATACTTATGGAGTTCATCAAATATCAGGAAGCGCTCATTCTTGCTCCAGCGCTTATTGATAATATCATGACGGTCTTCATCAAAATCCCAATTAAAATAGCGCCCTGAGGCGAAATCAGCAGCCAGCAAGTGCTGCGCCAAGGTGGTTTTGCCAACCTGCCTCGGCCCACCAACAAACACCATCTTTTTCTTCAGGTCATTTTTTATAAAATTTGCAAGGTACCTCATGTGGCCATTTTAACTCATACTGAAAAATGGTCAAGGCTATTTTGCAGTATGAGTTAAAATGGTCAGCATCTGGGGCGGAATTTTACTGAAATCGTAATTTTAAAACTATTTACGCTGAGTTAACTTCAAATCATTTACCCCGTTCCTTATTTTTTACCTTTGTGAAAAATATTAGGATTGTGTTAGCAGCGATAAAATTACTTGCGGCTCCTTGAAAACCATGTAAGACAGAAAGTATTCGTGATTTAGGGCTCAAAACAGGGGAAAGAAAATTTATGCCGAATAAAAATATTCTGATAATTGAAGACGAAGAAAACATTGCCCAGCTTGTCAGCTACAATCTAATAAAAGCAGGCTTCCATGTAATCTGTGCTGAAAGTGGCGAGGAGGGGTTAAAGCTTCTGAAGTCGGCTGAAATTGATTGCATTCTGCTTGACCTGATGCTGCCCGGGATAAGTGGAATAGAGGTCTGTGAGGTTTTAAAGGCAAGTGAGAAATTTTCGGGTATTCCGGTTATCATGCTGACCGCCAAGGGAGAAGAGGAAGATATTGTTGCCGGCCTGGAATGCGGCGCTGATGATTATGTTACAAAACCTTTCAGTCCCAGGGTTCTTGTCGCCCGCTTGAAATCCGTGCTGCGGCGCAGCAGGAGGTTTCTGCCGACAGACAAGCTGCCGGAACAGGAGGAGTCCATCCTGATTCAGGAATTGCAGATTAATATTGGGCGTCATGAAGTGCTGCTTAACGGTGTTTCGCTCCAGCTCACCATGACCGAATTTTCAATTCTGGTTCTGCTGGCTGGTCGTCCGGGTTGGGTTTTTACCCGCCAGCAGATCATTGACCATGTTCGCGGTTATGATTTCCTGGTTACCCCCAGGGCGGTTGATGTCCAGATTTTCGGCCTGCGCCGGAAATTAGGCAGGGCCGGTGAACATATCGAAACAATCCGGGGCGTGGGTTACCGGTTTAAGGAATAAAGGCTTATTTTATGCGACATCAAAAACTTATCTGGCAGATATTTCCAGCCAATATTATTATAACTTTCCTGGCAATGCTGGCTGTTACCTGGTACAGCACCACCTCGCTTCATGATTTTTACATCAATGAACTTGAAATTGACCTGAAGGCGCGGGCCGTACTCATTGCCAACATGGTCAGTAAGGCAATTTCCCGGAATCAGGTAGAGTCTTTACGCGATTTTTGCGTAGAAACAGGTCGGGCCTCGGAGACGAGAATTACTGTGGTGGATTCGGCCGGTAAGGTTATTGCCGATTCCAACGAAAACCCTGACAACATGGATAACCATGCAAACCGTCCTGAAATTCGTGAAGCCAGGCAAAATCAGACTGGAACTTCAATCCGCTATAGCCATACCCTTGATCAGAATATGATTTATGTTGCCGTTACTCTTCCCCTGGTGGAAGCGGGAGAAAAGCAGCAGGGGGACAGCCCGGCAACTCCACCTATCCTGCGGATGTCCGTGCCTTTGACATCTATTGATAAAATTTTACAATCTATCCAGTTGAAAATCGCTCTGGGAGTTATTCCTGTTATCTGTGTTGCCGCGTTTATCACTTTTTTCGTTTCGCGTCTGATAAGTATGCCGCTCGACAAAATGCGCCGTACCGCAGAACGTTTTTCAAAGGGAGATTTCAGCCGGAAAATGGCGGACAGTTTAAATTTAAAGGCATCCAGTGAGGTTGTTGCTCTGGCCGGGGCAATGGATAATATGGCAGGCCAGCTCAATGAACGGATTCAGACTATTGTCGAGCAGCGCAATGAGCTTGAAATTGTTTTTTCCAGTATGAGAGAGGCCCTTATTGCCGTTGACAGCCAGGGGCGGATTGTAAATTTTAACAGGGCTTCAGCTGAAATGTTCGGGATTGATCCCGGCCAATGCCATGGCAGGCTCCTGCCTGAGATTGTTCGAAACATTGATCTGCAGCGCCTGGTTGAGAAAATCCTGGAAAGCGGCCTGCCAAGTGAAGAAGAAATCTGCCTGCAGGATGACAGTTCTACCCGTTATTTACGGGTTAACGGTGTTCCTTTGCTGGACAGCACAGGCGGTAAAACCGGGGCACTTCTCGTTATGAGTGATGTTACTCATCTGCGGCGTCTTGAAAATGTCCGGCGTGATTTTGTCGCTAATGTTTCCCATGAGCTGAAAACTCCTGTAACGTCAATCAGGGGCTACGTTGAAACATTGCTTGACGGCGCTCTTGATAATCGTGACGATGCCCTTCGTTTTCTTGCTGTTGTTCAGCGCCAGTCTGAACTGTTAAGCTCTATTATCGATGATCTGCTTACCCTTTCGCGGATAGAAGAAAAGGGTGAAAAAGAAGAAATCGCGCTCCTGGTTCAAAATATAAAACCTGTACTTGCCGAGGTTATCGAGTCCTGCCGGTTTAAAGCTGATGAAAAAAATATCAAGCTTACCCTTAACTGTCCCGACAACATGGAAATAAAAATGAACCGTATTCTGCTTAAACAGGCGGTGGGGAATTTAGTCATTAACGCCATAAAATACAGCGAGAGCGGAAGTGAGGTAATAATACGGGCCGAGGAAGTTGATGATGGCGCTGAGCAGATGGTTATCAGTGTCGAGGACAGGGGAAGCGGTATTCCCAGTGAGCATTTATCCCGGATTTTTGAGAGGTTTTATCGAAATGACAAGGCGCGGAGTAGAAAGCTTGGTGGTACCGGGCTCGGCCTCTCCATTGTAAAACATATTGTCAAGGCCCATGGTGGAGTTGTTAACGTGCAGAGTGAGGTAAATCAGGGAACAGTCTTTTTCATCAGGCTGCCGCGTTCCGAATCAGCCGGGGGACAGGACAGCAGTTCGGTATAAGGTTCAGCATTAGGCGCTTAAAGCCATTGTCTACACAATTTTTTGTTTTGATTTTTAAAACTCAGATCGCCTGCCTGCAGGCGATCATCAGTCGAGTTGCCGGAGGCCTCTTTTTTCAAGCCCTGTTTCGGAAAAAGCTTATGATCTTCCCCTTACCATTGTTGATTTTTATAGGTAAGGGGAAAAATTGGGTATAATTTTAAAGCGTAGCCAATTTACATGACATCAGCAAACAACACCACAAAACAAGAACACACTCCAAATTTATGTTGACATTTTTGGAATTTAGTCTAAAATTTTAACATAACATTCAAAAAAACAGGTGTGTCATGTCAAACACGTTAAGATCAATTTTTCATCGGTTAATATCAAGCTTAAGCATTGACACCAAACGTTTTCTTTACCCTTCATTTAATACAGATTCACGACTTATCAGCCTGGTTGGACCCCGGGGTGTTGGAAAAACAACCTTGCTGTTACAGCACATAAAGGAATTCCACGAACTTCATTCTGTTTTCTATTTTTCCGCCGACAATATCTACTTCAGCCAAACGACACTTTTTGACTTTATCAGCGACCAGTATGAGACAGAGGCGATAAAACTCTTCTTTATTGACGAAGCGCATAAATATGCGGGCTGGAGTCAGGAACTGAAAAACATCTATGACTCATTTCCCGACGTAACCGTTATTTTCTCCGGCAGTTCCAGCATGGATCTGATAAAAGGAGGATATGACC
The DNA here is from genome assembly GCA_024763495.1 of Desulfobulbaceae bacterium. Taxonomy (GTDB): domain Bacteria; phylum Desulfobacterota; class Desulfobulbia; order Desulfobulbales; family SURF-16; genus JANTFJ01. The sequence goes on from JANTFJ010000133.1 coordinate 5,516, forward strand.
TCTCCCGCCGCAGCATTACCCACCATCTGCCCGGCATGTCATTCAGGGAGTATCTGAACTTCACCACAAAAACAAATCTACCGGCCATAACTCTTGACACTCTTATCAGAGAAAGGAAACAATTATCAACTGAATCAGCCGCCATACCAAAGCTTAAAGGACATTTTAAGCAGTACCTGAAAAACGGATATTATCCGTTTATTTTCGAATCAAAGAAGTATTATTTTGAGAAAATAAGCAATATTATTGAAAAAACTATTTATGAAGATATTGCCGCGTTTTATCGCCTGAAAACCGCCAACCTCCAAATATTTAAGCAAATATTATACTACCTCAGCACCATCCCCCCTGGAAAAATTAATACCCATAACCTTGCTAAAGCTCTGTCCATTGACAGCAAAACAGTCATGCATTACCTGACCATTTTAGAGGAAACCGGTTTAGTGCGACTTATCTATTCTGATCGCAGCGGCAGTTCGCTGATTCGTAAACCGGTTAAAATATTTCTGGACAATACAAGCCTGCTGCACGGAATAGTAAAAAACCTGGGCAAAAGCGTTAACACCGGAACCATCAGGGAACTGTTTTTTCTGAGTATGCTGCAAAATGCCGGCGAAAAAGTGTTTTACAGTAAAGATGCCGGAGACTATCTCTGCAATGATATTATTTTTGAAATCGGCGGGATCAATAAAAGCAGAAAACAGTTAAAAAATGCCACGGGTGAAGCCTTTCTGGTCAAGGATGACCTGTTGCATGCAACATCATCATCTATACCACTGTGGATGTTTGGCTTTTTATATTAAAACAGGTCTGATTGAAGCTGGAATAGTCAAGTAAACATGGACAGTTTTTCATACGGCCGTTTTAGCGGAAAGGGCATTCACGGACAGCTCTTAGGGCAGTCAGCAAAATTAAGGGGCTTACCTGGTGAGCAGTTAGCCTTTTATTTTACTAAAAACTATGATAATCTGTAACTATTCATGAACACCGCCATGCGCGTGCTTCACGCCCCACGATAATACATCAGTATATCGCGGGGTTGAAGTTCATGTAAGCTGGTGTTCATGGAGCGCTTACAAATTATAGATCAGGTCGATTAATAATCCCCTCAGGGCTCGCTCAAAAATAACTTCAAATTCTGAGACGCAATCTGAACATTTAGAAAAACGATCTTCAATTATGTAATCCTGGAATGTAGCCCTGCTGCACCTGTGGTTGCACGCAATCAGATCACTTCTCTAAATATCCATCTTACACCTCATCTCTGCGAATTTATTTCTGAGTGAACTTTGATAGCGATCAATAAACCACACCTTGACTTTTGAGAAGGCACGGCCTGTAAGCGTTTCAGGGATGCCGCCATGTGCCCGTTTCAACGCTCGCGA